>NZ_AQOI01000011.1:0-4070 GCF_000364665.1 Xanthomonas sp. SHU 199 | reverse complement strand
CGACGACCGCTGGTCGAACGTGCAGGCGGCCGCCGACAGCGGCACCGCCATCGATCCCAGCGCCGCCGCGGCCGCCAACGCCGCCGCGGCCAGCCTCGGCGAGCGCACCCCGGAAGGCTTCGTCGCCAAGATCTGGAACCATGCGCAGAAGGCCGCGCAGGAACTGGGCGTGGACGCGCGCGCCCTGGTCGCGCAGGCCGCGCTGGAGACCGGCTGGGGCCGCCGCGGCATTTCCCGCGGCGACGGCGCCAGTTCCAACAACCTGTTCGGGATCAAGGCCACCGGCTGGAACGGCGACCGCGTGACCACCGGCACCCACGAGTACGTGGACGGGGTCAAGCAGTCGCAGACCGCCGATTTCCGTGCCTATTCCTCGCCGGCGGAAAGCTTCGCCGACTACGTGCGCCTGCTGAAGACCAATCCGCGCTACCAGCAGGCACTGAAGGCCGGCACCGACATCCGCGGCTTCGCCCAGGGCCTGCAGCGCGCCGGCTACGCCACCGACCCCGCCTACGCAGCCAAGATCGCCGCCATCGCCGGCGGCCCGACCATCGGCCGCGCGGTCGCCGCGATCGGCAGCGCCGCCGCCGGCGGCATCGAGCGCGTGCTGGCCAGCACCGTCGATCCGTCCGGCCTCGTGCGCCGTTGAGGTAGCCGTCCATGTCCATCCTCTCCACCGGTACCGGCGCCCTGCTCGCCTTCCAGCGGGCCCTGTCCACGGTCAGCCACAACGTCGCCAACATCAATACCGACGGCTACAGCCGGCAGCGGACGACGTTCGCGACCACGGTCCCGAGCCAGTACGGCAGCGAGTTCATCGGCAACGGCACCCAGATCACCGACGTCTCCCGCGTCGCCGACCAGCTGGCGATCTCGCGCCTGTTCGACAGCACCGGCGAAGTCGCCCGGCTGAAGCAGCTCTCCAGCCTGTCCAGCCGCGTCGACGGGCTGTTCTCGGACAAGGCCACCAGCATCGCCGGGCAGTGGTCGAACTTCTTCGACGCCACCACCGGCCTGTCCTCCAACGCCTCGGCCAGCGCCAACCGGCAGAACCTGCTGGACGCCGGCAATTCGCTGGTCACCCGCTTCAAGCAGCTCAACGGCCAGCTCGACTCGCTCGGCAGCGAAGTCAACAACGGTCTGCTGGCCGGCACCGCCGAAGCCAACCGCCTGGCCACCGAGATCGCCAAGCTCAACGGCCAGATCGGCTCCAACGCCAATGCCGCCGCACCGGACCTGCTCGATCGCCGCGACCAGATGATCGGCCAGCTCATCGGCTACACCGGCGGCAGCGTCATCCAGCAGGACGGCGGGATGATGAACGTCTACACCTCCGGCGGCCAGGCGATGGTGGTCGGCACCAATGCGTCGACCCTGGTCACCAGTCCCGATCCCTACCAGCCGGAAAAGCTGCAGATCGCGCTGAAGACGCCTGGCGGCTCGACGCCGCTCACCAGCAAGGCACTGGGCGGCCAGCTCGGCGGCTTCCTGGAGTTCCGCAGCAACGTCCTGGATCCGACCAAGGCCGAACTCGGCCGCATCGCCACCGGCGTGGCCAGCAGCTACAACCAGCAGCACCACGCCGGCATGGACCTGTACGGCCAGATGGGCGGCGATTTCTTCAACCTGCCGGCGCCGACCGTGGACGGCAACAGCGCCAACACCGGCACCGCGGCGTTCACCGCCAACGTCAGCGACTTGAGCAAGCTCGACGGGCAGAACCTGCTGCTGACCTACAACGGCACCGCCTGGAGCGCCAGCCGCGCCGACACCGGCGCCAGCGTCCCGATGAGCGGCTCCGGCACCAACGCCGATCCGTTCGTGGTCAACGGCGTGACCCTGCAGGTCTCCGGCACCGCCGCCAGCGGCGACAAGTTCCTGCTGCAGCCCACCGCCAATGCCATCAGCAAGCTGTCCGTGGCCATCAGCGACCCCTCGCGCATCGCCGCGGCGACGCCGATCCAGGCCAGCGCCACGCTCAGCAACCAGGGCACCGGCAAGGTCAGCAACGTCGCCGCGACCAACGCCAGCAATGCCAATCTGCTGACGCCGGCGAACATCGCCTTCATCGATTCCACCCACTACTCGATCAACGGCGGCGCGCCGCAGACCTACACCGCCGGCCAGACCATCAGCGCCAACGGCTGGAGCCTGACCATGGACGGCGTCCCGTCCGCCGGCGACAGCTTCGCGGTGGGCCCGACCGGGGTCGGCTCGAGCAACAACGGCAACGCCCTGCTGCTGTCCAACCTGGACGATGCCAAGGCCTTCAACGGCGGCACCATCACCCTCAACGGTGCGGTGGCCGGCCTGACCACCACGGTCGGCTCGGCGGCGCGCCAGGCCAAGTACGCGGCCGATGCGCAGGACGTGATCCAGAGCAGCGCCCAGGACGCGCGCGACTCGCTGTCCGGCGTCAACCTCGACGAGGAAGCGGCGGACATGTTGCGGCTGCAGCAGGCCTACCAGGCGGCCTCGCGCCTGATCTCCACCGCCGACACCCTGTTCCAGTCCATCCTGAGCGCGGTCCGATGAGCAATCGCATCTCCAGCGGCATGATCTTCAATCAGTCGCTCAACACCATGCTCGGCAAGCAGGCGACGATCTCGCACCTGCAGCAACAGCTCTCCACCGGTCAGCGCATCGTCAGTGCGGCCGACGATCCGGTCGCCGCGGGCACCGCGGTCAGCCTGGACCGCACGGTGGCCGCGCTGGCGCGCTTCGGCGACAACGCCAACAACGTGCAGAACCGGCTCAACCTGCAGGAAAACTCGCTGGCGCAGGCCGGCGACCTGATGGCGCGGGTCAAGGATCTGACGGTGGAAGCCAATAGTTCGGCGCTGACCACGCCCGACCGCAAGGCCATCGCCGCGGAGCTGAAGACCCTGCACGACAGCCTGCTGAGCCTGTCCAACAGCACCGACGGCTCCGGCCGCTACCTGTTCGGCGGCACCGCCGACGATGCGGCCCCGTTCGCCGTGGTCTCGGGCAACGTGGTCTACAGCGGCAACCAGACCCAGCGCAGCGTGGAAGTGGCACCGGACACCAAGGTCTCCGACACCCTGCCCGGCAGCGAGATCTTCATGCGCGTGCCCACCGGCGACGGCACCGTGGACGCGCATGCGGCCGCCGGCAACACCGGCACCGGCCTGCTGCTGGATTTCAGCCGCGACGGCTCCGGCAGCGCCTGGAACGGCGGCAGCTACAGTGTCGTGTTCACCGCCGCCACCACCTATGAAGTGCGCGACAGCAGTGGCGCGGTGGTCAACACCGGCACCTATGCCGCCGGCGAGAGCATCGGCCTGCCCGGCTTGAAGATGCGCGTGGACGGCGCCCCCGCCGCCGGCGACAGCTTCCAGATCGGCGCCTCGACCACCAAGGACGTGTTCTCCACCATCAGCAACCTGGTCAACCTGCTCAACACCGATCCGATCACCCCGGCCGCCAAGGCTGCCCTGCAGAATGGTCTGCAGTCGTCGATGCGCGACATCACCCAGGCCTCGTCGAAGATGATCGACGCGCGCGCCGCCGGCGGCGCCCAGCTCGCGGCGATCGACAACGCCACCGACCTGCGCGCCTCCAACGACGTCACCCTGAAGACCACCCTGTCCTCGCTGCGCGACCTCGACTACGCACAGGCGATCTCCCAGTACCAACTGGAACAGTCGGCGCTGAAAGCGGCACAGACCATCTTTACCCAGATGCAAAGGATGTCGCTGTTCGACCGGCTCGGCTGATCGGCGATATACCGGATATACAGAAAGGCCCGGAGCGCGGCGACGCTTCCGGGCCTTTCGCGTTATACAAAGATCGTCATCGCCGCTGGATAGGTAGACAACGCGCAGGCAGCCCTAAAGTTTGCCGAAGTGCGGCCGAGAAAGGCTCTCCGCGGCGTTCCTGGTGTTTTGCGCATCGCCGGAACGGCAAATTTTCTGCAGTAAATCGCTAAAGGTTGCGAGCCTGTCGCCGTTACTTATATCACCAGCCGCACTGGCCAAATTGATGGCCCCCTGCGGAGACTCCAGGCACCAACCGGTTGCCGGACAAATCGCTTAGAGGAGATATCAAAA
>NZ_AQOI01000010.1:0-11862 GCF_000364665.1 Xanthomonas sp. SHU 199 | reverse complement strand
TAGCGCGCCGCTGCCGTCGACCGCGCTGATGCTGTGCGTGCCGGCGGCGCTGGCGGGCTGTCGTGAGGTGGTGCTGTGCACGCCGCCGCGCGCCGACGGCTCTGCCGACCCGGCGGTGCTGGTCGCGGCCGCCCTGTGCGGGGTGGACCGGGTGTTCAAGCTCGGCGGCGCCCAGGCGATCGCGGCGATGGGCTACGGCACCGAAAGCGTGCCGTCCTGCGACAAGCTGTTCGGCCCGGGCAACAGCTACGTCACCGAGGCCAAGCAGCAAATCGCGCAGGCCGGCGCGGCGGCGATCGACATGCCGGCCGGGCCGTCCGAGGTGCTGGTGATCGCCGACGCCGGCGCCGATGCGGCCTTCGTCGCCGCCGACCTGCTGTCGCAGGCCGAGCACGGTCCCGATTCGCAGGTGCTGCTGCTGTCCGACAGCGCCGCGCTGATCGAGGCGGTGGAGAACGAACTGGAGCGGCAGTTGGCGACGCTGCCGCGCGCGGCGATCGCCCGGCAGGCGCTGGCCGCGTCGCGGCTGATCCGCGTCGACACGCTGGATGACGCCTTCGCCATCAGCAACCGCTACGCCCCGGAACACCTGATCCTGGCGCTGCGCGCGCCGCGCGACTGGCTGGACCGGGTCGAGGCCGCCGGCTCGGTATTCCTCGGCGACTACACCCCTGAGGCGCTGGGCGACTACTGCAGCGGCACCAACCACGTGCTGCCGACCAGCGGCGCGGCGCGTGCCTACAGCGGCGTGAGCGTGGCCAGCTTCCAGAACTTCGTCAGCGTGCAGAGCGCCAGTGCCGCCGGCATCGCCGCGATCGGCGGTTGCGCGGTGTTGATGGCGCGCGCCGAAGGCCTGGACGCGCACGCCAACGCGGTGGCGCTGCGCATGGAGAAGGCGGCATGAGCCAGACTCCAGACGCACGCGCCGTGCTGGCGTTGGTCCGCCCGGACCTGCGCGAGTTCGCCGGCTACTCGTCCGCGCGCAGCAGTGCGCTGCAGGGCGAGATCTGGCTCAATGCCAACGAATCGGCCTGGGCCAACGCCGCCGACGGTGACGCCGGCAATCGCCGCTATCCCGACCCCCAGCCGCCGGCGCTGCGCGCCGCGCTGGCGCAGCTGTACGCCTGCGCCCCGGACCAACTGCTGCTCGGCCGTGGCAGCGACGAGGCCATCGACCTGCTGCTGCGCGCCCTGTGCGAGCCGGGCCGCGACGCCATCGTCATCACCCCGCCGGTGTTCGGCATGTACGCGGTGTGCGCGCGGCTGCAGAACGCGCGCGTGGTCGAGGTGCCGCTGCGCGATACCGCCGAGGGCCTGCTGACCGACATGGACGCGGTGGTGGACGCCGCATTGAGTCAGATGGCCAAGCTGGTGTTCCTGTGTTCGCCGGGCAACCCCGGCGGTGCGGCGATCGCGCTGGCCGACATCGATCGTGCCGCCGAGCGCCTGCAGGGACGTGCGGTGCTGGTGGTGGACGAAGCCTATGGCGAGTTTTCCGACGAAGCCTCGGCCACCAGCTTGCTTGCGCGCCATGCCAACCTGGCGGTGCTGCGCACGCTGTCCAAGGCGCACGCCCTGGCGGCGGCGCGGATCGGCTGCGTGATCGCCGATCCGGCGCTGATCGCGGTGCTGCGCCGCTGCCAGGCGCCGTATCCGATTCCGGCGCCGTGCACGCAGCTGGCGCTGGCCGCGCTGCAGCCCGAACCGCTGCGGCAGACAGCGGCGCGGGTGCAGGAGGTGCGGACCGAGCGCACGCGCATGCAGGCCGCGTTGGCGGCGTTGCCGGGCGTGCGTCAGGTGTATCCGTCGCAGGGCAATTTCCTGCTGCTGCGCTTCGACGACGCCGAGGGCGCGTTCCAGGCGCTGCTGGCGGCCGGGGTGGTGGTGCGCGACCAGCGCGCCGCGCCGGGCCTGGGCGATGCGCTGCGCATCACTTTGGGCACGCCGGCGCAGAACCAGCGCGTGCTCGGCGCCTTGCAGGCATGGAGGGCGGCGGCATGACCCCGATCCTGTTCGTGGACCGCGATGGCACCCTGATCGAGGAGCCGGCCGATTTCCAGATCGACGCCTACGAGAAGCTGCGCTTCGTGCAGGGCGTGATCCCGGCGATGCTCAAACTGCGCGACGCCGGCTACCAGTTCGTCATCGTCACCAACCAGGACGGCCTCGGCAGCGAGGCCTACCCGCAGGCCGCCTTCGACGGGCCCAACGACCTGATGCTGCAGATCTTCGCCAGCCAGGGCATCGTGTTCCGCGAGGTGCTGGTCGACCGCAGCTGGCCGGCCGACAATGCGCCCACGCGCAAGCCCGGCATCGGCCTGATGCTGCCGTACCTGCAGGACCGCAGCATCGACTGGGCGCGCTCGGCGATGGTCGGCGACCGCATCACCGACATCCAGTTCGCCGAGAACCTGCGCATCCGCGGCTTCCAGTTGCGCACTGCGCAGTTCGGCGGCGAGTGGGACTGGGCCGGCATCGCCCACGAACTGGCCGATGCGCCGCGGCGTGCGCGGGTGCAGCGCGACACCAAGGAAACCCGCATCGCGGTGGAACTGGACCTGGACCTGGCGCGCGACCCGCACTGCGCCACCGGCCTGCCGTTCTTCGATCACATGCTCGAGCAGATCGGCAAGCATGGCGGCTTCGCCCTGGACGTGCGCGCCGAGGGCGACCTGCACATCGACGAACACCACACCATCGAGGACACCGGTCTGGCCTTGGGCCAGGCGTTGCGTCAGGCGCTGGGCGACAAGCGCGGCATCGGCCGCTACGGCTTCACCCTGCCGATGGACGAGACCCTGGCCAGCGCCGCGCTGGATTTCAGCGGGCGCCCGTACTTCGTGTTCGAAGGCGAGTTCAAGCGTGAGCGGGTCGGCGATATGCCCACCGAACTGGTGCCGCACTTCTTCCGCTCGCTGTGCGATGCGGCCGGGCTGAACATGCACCTGAGCGTGCGCGGCGACAACGACCACCACAAGGTCGAGGCCTGCTTCAAGGCGCTGGCCCGCGCCTTGCGCCAGGCGTTGAAGCGCGAGGGCGCAGCGCTGCCCTCGACCAAGGGCGTGCTGTGAATCGGTGCGTCGTGGACACGCGGAGGGTGCGATGAGCACGGTGGCCTTGATCGACGCCGGCGGCGCCAACCTCGGTTCTGTGCGCTATGCGCTGCAGCGGCTCGGCGTGGAGCCGCGGCTGGTGCGCGACGTGGCCGGTCTGCAGGGCGCGGAGCGGGTGATCCTGCCGGGCGTGGGGGCGGCGCCGCATGCGATGGCGCGGCTGCGCGAGCAGGGCCTGCTCGAGCCGCTGCGCGCGCTACAGGTGCCGCTGATCGGCATCTGCCTGGGCATGCAATTGCTGTTCGAGCATTCCGAAGAAGGCGATGTCGATTGCCTGGGCCTGCTGACCGGCGTGGTCCGGCGCATGCCGCCGGCGCTGGGCATCCGCGTGCCGCACATGGGCTGGAACCGGCTGTTGCCGCTGCGCCCGTCGTCGTTGCTGGCGGGCGTGCCGGACGGTGCCAGCGCCTATTTCGTGCATGGCTATGCCGCACCGGTCACAGGCGACACTGTCGCCGCCTGCGATCATGGCGGTCTGTTCACCGCGGTGGTGCAGCATGGTCGCCGCTGCGGTGCGCAATTCCATCCCGAGCGCTCCGCCGACACCGGCGCGCGCATCCTGCGCAACTTCCTCGAGACCGATTTCCCATGAGCTTCGTCGTCTATCCCGCCCTGGACATCCGCGACGGCCGCGTGGTGCGGTTGGCGCAGGGCGACTACGCCCGCGAGACCCACTACGGCGACGATCCGCTGCGCCGCGCGCAGGCCTTCGCCGAGGCCGGTGCGCAGTGGATGCACCTGGTCGACCTGGATGCGGCCCGCGCCGGCGGCTACACCTTGGCGCCGCTGCTGCAGCGGATCCACAGCGAGACCGGGCTGCAGGTGCAGACCGGCGGAGGCGTGCGCTCGCGTGCCGACGTGCAGCGCCTGCTCGATGCCGGCGCCAGCCGCGTGGTGATCGGCTCGCTGGCGGTACGCGACCGCGAGTCGGTGCTGGAGTGGCTGGCCGAATTCGGTCCCGAGCGCATCACCGTGGCGCTGGACAGCCGCCAGGACGCGCACGGCGTCTGGCGCCTACCGGTGCACGGCTGGACCGAGACCTCGTCGCTGAGCCTGGACGCGCTGGCCGGCGAGTACGCCGCGGCCGGCCTGATCCACCTGCTGTGCACCGACATCGCCCGCGACGGCATGCTGTCCGGGCCGAATCTAGCCTTGTACGCGCACCTGCGGCAGCTCGCGCCGGCGTTGGCGGTGCAGGCCTCCGGCGGCATCCGCAACGCTGCCGACGTGCGCGGCGCGCGCGAGGCCGGCTGCGCCGGTGCCGTGCTCGGCAAGGCCTTGCTGGAAGGGCGGCTGCGCCTGGACGAGGCGCTGGCATGCTGAGCCGGCGCATCATCCCGTGCCTGGACGTGCGCGAAGGGCGCGTGGTCAAGGGCGTCAAGTTCCGCGACCACGTGGACATGGGCGACATCGCCGAACTGGCACTGCGCTACCGCGATCAGGGTGCCGACGAACTGGTGTTCTACGACATCGGTGCCAGTCCGGAGGGGCGCTCGGTGGACTACGCCTGGGTCGAGAAGGTGGCGCGGTTGCTGGACATCCCGTTCTGCGTGGCCGGCGGCATCCGCGACGTCGCCACCGCGCGCGCGGTGCTGCACGCCGGCGCCGACAAGATCTCGATCAATTCGCCGGCGCTGGAGCGGCCGGCGCTGATCGCCGAGCTGGCCGAGGCGTTCGGCGTGCAGTGCGTAGTGGTCGGCATCGATTCGATCCGCGAGGACGACGGCCAGTGGCGCGTGCGCCGCTTCACCGGCGATCCCAGCAAGACCCAGGCGCTGCGCGTGCGCACCCTGGACTGGGTGGTGGAGGCGCAGCGCCTGGGCGCCGGCGAGATCGTGCTCAACTGCATGGACAGCGACGGCGTGCGCCGCGGCTACGACATCGCCCAACTGCACGAGGTGCGCGCCCTGTGCAAGGTGCCGCTGGTGGCCTCCGGCGGCGCGGGCGAGATGCAGCACTTCGCCGACGTGTTCGAGCGTGCCGACGTCGATGGCGCGCTGGCCGCCAGCGTCTTCCACAGCGGCGCGATCGCCATTCCCGAACTCAAGCGCTTCCTGCGCCAACGACAGATCGAGGTGCGCGATGGCGCATGAACACTCCCACGACGCGGACGCCGCCGATGCGGCGCTGGACTGGGGCAAGGGCGACGGCTTGCTGCCGGTGGTGGTGCAGGATGCCGCCACGCTGCGCGTGCTGATGCTGGGCTATATGAACCAGGAGGCGCTGGCGCAGACGCGCCGCAGCGGCCAGGTCACCTTCTACAGCCGCAGCAAGCAGCGGCTGTGGACCAAGGGCGAAAGCTCCGGCCATGTCCTTGACTTAGTGGCGATCGACACCGATTGCGACCGCGACACCTTGTTGGTGCTGGCGCATCCGCGCGGGCCGACCTGCCACCTTGGCCGCGACAGCTGTTTCCCGCAGGCGCCGGGCCAGTTCCTGGGCGCGCTCGATCGGCTGGTCGCGCAGCGCGAGCGCGAACGGCCTGCGGGCAGCTACACCACGCAGCTGTTCGAGAAGGGCACGCGACGCATCGCGCAGAAAGTGGGCGAGGAGGGCGTGGAAACCGCACTGGCCGGCGTCGCCCAGGGCGACGAGGAACTGCTCGGCGAGTCCGCCGATCTGCTCTACCACCTGACCGTGCTGCTGCGCGCACGCGGCCTGGGCCTGGCCGATGCGGTGGCCGTGCTGGAAGCGCGGCAGCGCTGAGTCTGTCCGGCGCGGTCATCGCCGTGTCGATGTCGTTGGCTACAATCGGGGGCCCTCGGCTTCTCCGGATGTTCCGCATGCTGCGCACCGTCGTCCTTGCCTGCCTGTTGGCCGCCACCGCTCCCGCCGTGGCGCAGACCGCGACGATCAGCGGCAGCGTCTACCAGGAGCGCGATAACGCCCCGGGCCGCGGCCCGGGCGATGCCGGCATCGCCGGCGTGCAGGTGTCCGACGGCGTGCACATCGTCCGCACCGACGCGCAGGGCCGCTACCGCCTGCAGGTGGAGCCCGGCCGCACGGTGTTCGTGATCAAGCCCGATGGCTACAGCTTCGCCAGCGCCGGCAACGGCCTGCCGGACTACTGGCGGCACTACGCGCCCGCCGGCTCGCCCACGCTAAAGTATCCGGGCATCGCGCCCACCCGCGGCGCCACCGACCACTGGGACTTCGCGTTGCGCGCGCAGCCCAAGGCCGACAGCACCGAGGTGCTGGTGTTCGCCGATACCCAGACCGCATCGATGACCGATGTCGGCTACTACGCCCGCGACATCGTCGCGCCCTTGCGCGGCAAGACCCACGCGCGCATCGGCACCACCCTGGGCGACGTGGTCAGCGACGACCTGTCGCTGTATCCGGCGCTGAATGCGGAAACCGCCAAGCTCGGCGTGCCGTGGTTCCATGTGCCCGGCAACCACGACCTCAACTTCGACGCGACCGACGACGTCGATTCGCTGTCGAGCTGGCGTGCGGTCTACGGTCCCGACACCTACGCGGTGGAAGAGGGCGGCGCCAGCTTCGTGTTCCTGGACGATGTGGTCTACCAGCCGACGCAGCAGCCCAAGTACATCGGCGGCCTGCGCGCGGACCAGTTCGCGTTCCTGCAGGCCTACCTGGCCAGCGTGCCCAAGGAGCGGCTGGTGGTGCTGGGCCTGCACATCCCGCTGTTCGATGCGGCGCCCGGCAAGGAGACCTTCCGCCATGCCGATCGCGCGCGGTTGTTCGCGCTGCTGCAGGCGTTCCCGCATGTGCTGGTGCTCAGCGGCCATAGCCACACCCAGCGCCACTATTACCACGGTGCCGACGAGGGCTGGCACGGCGCGCAGCCGCTGCACGAATACAACGTCGGCGCGGCCTGCGGCGCGTTCTGGTCCGGGGTCAAGGATGCCGAGGGCATTCCCGCCGCGACCATGGCCGACGGCACCCCGAACGGCTATGCACTGCTGACCGTGCGCCGCGACGGCGGCTATGCGCTGGCCTACCACGCCGCGCGTGCCGCCGACGACACCCAGATCGGCCTGCATGCGCCGAAGGTATTGCGCCGCGGTGCCTATCCGGCCTGGGGCGTGTACGCGAACGTGTACATGGGCGAGGACGACACGCGCGTCGAGTACCGCGTGGACGACGGCGCCTGGAAGCCGATGCAGCGGGTCGAACAGCCGGACCCGGCTCTGCTCGCCGAGAACGCGCGCGACGATGCCGCCGACGCGTTGCGCGGCTACGATCGGTCGCCGGAAGCGATTCCCTCGCAACACCTGTGGCGCGGCGCCTTGCCGACCGACCTGAGCGTGGGTGCGCACCGCATCGAGGTCCGCGCGTTCGACCGCTGGCGCGGCGAGCAGCACGCCAGCGGCAGCTATCGATTGCAGGACGCCTCTCCCTGATCGCGCCGCGGTTGCGACGCTGGCGTCGCGTCCCGGCGATGCCAGGTCAGTCGCGATCTAGGTTCTTTTGACCGCCGTCCTGGGCTGTGCCCGGCGCACGCGGGCGCTGGGCGAAGTAGAATCGGCTGTTGTCGTTGGCGATGACGCCGATGAGCCGATCGGCGCCGGCATTGGCGAATGTGCCGCCGTTTGTCCAGTTCGGCGCGCCGTCCCAGGAGCCGTTCCAGCTTTCATCTGCAAGTTACTCGAAGGACATGCTTTGCATTGATTGAGTAACTGCACTGCTCCACGCGGTTCGCCAGTTTTACGTCATGCGTTTGCTTGTCCGCATACCTGCAACGTACGGTGACGAATCGGCCCTCATCGTAGATGTAGCCCAGAACCCAATGGCCGTATCGCTCCTTTGCCACGTCGGGCTCAAGCGCTGCGAGATCCTGTGGTTCTCCATCGAATGCATCGATGGAGCGAAGTGGCTGATCCTGTCGAATGGGGCAGACTGAAGGCGCGGCGAGCACGGTACTCCAGGCAAAAAGGCAAAGTAGAAGAGCGGCAATTTGCTTGCTCAATGGCATAGACGTTGTTTCCATTGTTTGCAGCTCGTATCTGCGCTGCCGTGCCTGCGGATCCGTCAGTATCAAGTCGGGCGCGGCGAAGGCCCATTCTTCATCGGATACGTCGGTTGGATAGAGGCGTGGTGGCTTCATCGCCTACGATAGCCGCGTGAACTCCAAGTTCATAACACGCTCTAGGCTTGGCCATTGCTGAGAACAACTACACCATCGACCTGCTGAGACGGTTGTGGACCATCGCTGCGGCGCGGTCCGGCGTACTACCGGTCTGGAGTCGGCATGAAACAAAAAAACCTCCATGAAGGAGGCCTATAAAACGAGAGGATCCTGGCTGGCGAGCGAAGGCTGGCTGGCGGGCGGATCGGTGCGCAGCTGGCTGGCGAAAGGCTGGCGGGCTTGCTGCGGGGCGCAGTGTAACGGCTGCGCGCGATCGGCGATCGAATGCGAATTACTCTCATCTATGGGGTTGCTGCAGACTCCTGCTCCGGACCCCAGGCGCACCGAGCGTGGGGGTCTTACGTGCATTGCTCGACGGAGCAGGGCGGCTCAATGCGCGGGAGCGGCAGTCGATGGCGGTCGCGCCGGTTTTGCGGGCGCCGGGGGAGCAGTGGTTTGCGTGGTCCCGGGCGCGTGGTCCGGTTCGCCATCGGTCGCAGTCACTGCGTCGTCCGCATCGGGTTCCGGATACGGATAGGGCGGTGCGGCGGCGTTCGGCAACTGCGCGCGCCAGTGCTGCAGCCACGCGCCGATGCGCGCGCCCACGTACAGCTGCGGATACGACGGCGCCTCGCCTTCGGCCTGCTCGCGTGCGCTGATCTCGGCACTGGCTAGGCGATAGCTGTCGACCAGATCGGTGGTGTGCGCCAGCGCGTCGATCAGCCAGGCGCGGCCGAAATAGGTGGCGCTGGCGGTGTTGCCGCAGCCGAACGAGGGCCGGTCGCGACGCGCGGCGGTGATCACCAGGGTGTCGGCGGTCTTCAGCGCCGGCACGAAGCCGCCGGAGTAGCAGGCGGAGATCACGATGATGCGGTTGCGGATGCCGGCGTCGTCGAGCAGGCGGCGCAGTTCCTGCGGCGTGATGGTGTCGTACTCGGCATCCTCGCCGGGGCCGAACTGCAGATACAGCTCGTGCTGCTCGGTGCCGTGGCTGGTCAGGAACAGCAGCAGCGCGTCCTCGCGCTTGTCCATCAGCTTGCCGATGCGGTCCAGCGTATCGGCCAGGTTGTCGTAGGACGCCTGCGGCGCGTAGGCGTGCGCGCCGAGATTGTCGCCGTGGTTGATCAGGGTGGCGATGCGGCCAGCGGCGCCAAAGCGATGCGTGAACATCTGCCGCAGGTACAGCACTTCATTGCGGAACACGTCCTCGCTGGCGTCGCCGGCGAAGCCGACCACGTACAGGTCGGGGACGCCCGGGCGCTGCGCCTGCAGCGATCCCAGCGCCTGGCGCAGCTGCGCCTGGTCGACCGGATCCTGCGCCGCCTCGTCCTGTGCGGTGTCGGCCGGGCCGGCCGGCATGGCGCCGGCATCGGAATGGCAGGCGGGCAGCGCCAGCGCCAGCAGCGCGGCCGGCAGCAGCCGGCGCCGCAGCACGGCCAACGGGCGCCGCAACGCCGCCAGGGCGGCCATCAAGGCAGCGACAGGCCTGCGCATGCGCGGGGACTCAGAAGCCCAGGTCGGCGAAGCTCTCCGCGCGGCGGTGGCCGTTGCAGGCTTCGCCCTGGCGCGGTTGCGGGTAATCGTCGCGGCGGTCGATCAGCACCGTGTCCACGCCGGCGGCGCGGGCCGCATCCAGTTCGGCGACCACGTCGGACAGGAACACGATCTGCGCCGGCGCCACCCCGATCGCCTCGGCGATGCGCGCGTAGCTGGGTTGCTCGCGCTTGCCGCCGATCTCGGTATCGAACCAGCCGGAGAACAGGCCGCGCAGGTCGCCGGCGTCGCTGTGGCCGAAGAACAGCTTCTGCGCCGGTACCGAGCCGGACGAGTACACGTACAGCGCGCGGCCGTCGGCATGCCAGCGGCGCAGCGCCGGCGCGGCATCGGGATAGATGTGCGCGGTGAAGTCGGCATCGCGGTAGCCGGCTTCCCAGATCATGCCCTGCAGCGCCTTCAGCGCGGTGTGCTTGCGGTCCTCGTCGATCCAGCCCTGCAGGGTCTCCACGATCACCGCATCGGTGCAGATGCCGCCGCATTCGCTGGCGACGGCATCCAGCCATTGCCGCACCTGCGGCTGCTGGCCGTGCTCGCGCACGAAGCCGGGCAAGGCGCGGCGCGCATAGGGGAACAGCACGTCCTTGACGAAGGAGATGCTGCTGGTGGTGCCTTCGATGTCGGTGAGTACGACGCGCGGATCGGTCATCGCTCAGTGCGCCTCGCCACGCAGCTTCGCCTCGTAGCGCGGGAAGCGCTGGGCGATGTCGGTGCCGGTGAAGTGGCCGACCCAGCCATCCGGCTCGGTGAAGAAGCGGATCGCGACGAAGCGCGGCTCCGGCCCCATGTCGAACCAGTGGTGGGTGCCGTCGGGCACGGCGATCAGGTCGTCCTGCACGCATTCGATCTCGTAGACCTTGCCGTCCACGTGCAGGGTGAACAGGCCGGAGCCGGCGACGAAGAAGCGCACCTCGTCTTCCTTGTGGAAGTGCTCGTCGAGGAACTTCTTGCGCATCTCCTCGCGCTGCGGGTTGTCCGGGGCGATGCTGACCACGTCCACGGTTTTGAAGCCGTTGGCGGCGACCAGGCGGTCGATGTCGGCCTTGTAGGCGGCCATGACCGCGTCCGGCGAGGCGCCGGGCTCGATCGGCTGGTTGGCCTGCCAGCGCTCGAAGGTGACGCCGATCTTGCGCAGTTCGGCGGCGATCGCGTCGCCATCGCGGCTGTCGAACAGCGGCGCGTCGGGAGTGGTGTCGGCGAAGATGCGGAGTCGGCTCATGGCGGCGGGCGAAAGCGGAGTGGGGACGAAAAGGGTAGCAGGTGCGCGGCCGGCGGCCGTTGCGGCGCTGGAACGCTGTCGCGCCGCGGCGGATCAGCCGGCGGCGCGCAGTTTGCGCAGCTCCAGCTCGCAGTGCAGCAGGAACTCGAAGGCTTCGAGGTGGCGGCGCGCTTCGGCCATGTCGCGGCCCCAGGCGTACAGGCCGTGGCCGTCGATCAGGTAGCCCCACAGCGGCGTGCGATCGAGCAGGGCGTCGACCTGCGCGGCCAGCACGGTCATGTCCTGGGTGTTGGCGAACACCGGCAGGTCCACCGCGGTCTCGTGGGTCTGGTTGCCGTGCAGCGCCTTCAGCAGCTCGTAGCCTTCCAGGCGGATATGGCCCTGCGGGGCGTACAGGCGCGAGGCGATGGTCTGCACCGGCGAGTGCGTGTGCAGAATGCAGCCGACCTCGGGGAAGCGCCGGTACAGCTGGGTGTGCAGCAGGGTCTCGGCGGACGGACGCAGCGGACGGCCGACGGCCTGGCCGTCGAAGTCCACCACCATGATGTCGTCCTCCACCAGCCGGCCCTTGTCGCGACCGGAGACGGTGATCGCGGCATGGCGATCGTCCAGGCGGTGCGAGAAGTTGCTGCTGGTGGCGGGCGTCCAGCCGGCCTGCGAGAGCTCGCGGATGTTGTCGATCAGCAGGTGCGCCAGCCTGCGCAGGCGCTCGGAATCGTAGGGCAGTGCGTTCATGCGCGTAGTGTAGGGCTTGGGGGTTGGATTGGGATGACAGGTGGCTGGATCCACGCGCATCTGCTCATGCCGTACCCTCACGCCCCCCCCTCTCTAGAGGGATCACTAGCGGTCGGACCCTCACCCCAACCCCTCTCCCGGAGGGAGAG
>NZ_AQOI01000009.1:0-23713 GCF_000364665.1 Xanthomonas sp. SHU 199 | reverse complement strand
CGTTCCTGGCCGGCGCGCTGCAGGCGCGTGCGGCCTTGCCGGGCGATGCCGCGCCGTGGCGCTACTGCCCCTGGCGCGCGGTGCGCCGCGATCCGGCCTGGGCGATGGACGTGGAGCGGTGCGGGGACACGCCTGCGCCGGGGTTCGTGACCTGGGAAGCGGAAGGCCGCGCGCGCTTGCTGGTGCTGCCGGCACAGGCCGCGCTGCTGTGCCGCTGGTGGCGCTGAGGCAGGGCACCCGCATCGATCGCCACCACGGCGGGCGGATCGGTCGGATGGTCATCGGCCATTGACGGCAGAAACACCGACGGTGGCGGCACGGATGCCGCCACGGGTCACAGGACGGGCAGGGACGCCCACGCAGGGAGGCGGCAAGGGCGCACACGCCAAGGCGCCGCAAGCAGGGCAAGGAAGCGCGTGCGCCACAGGACGGGCAGGACGCCCGCGCAAGGACGCGGCAAGGAGGCACATGCAAGGGCATCGCCAGGCAGGCAGCGCCAGGGAAACGCTTGCGGTAGAGTGCACGGATGCACTCTCCGCTCTCCATTCAGCGCCTGCGCGGCGCCGGGATCGTGCCGTTCCTGGAGGCGGTCGCGCAGCTGCGCATCGTGGTGTTCCGCGACTGGCCCTACCTCTACGACGGCGACCTCGGCTACGAACGCGAGTACCTGGCCGCCTATGCGGCGTCGCCCGACAGCGTGTTCGTGCTGGCGCGCGACGGCGAGCAGGTGGTCGGTGCCTCCACCGGGCTGCCGCTGGTCGACGACACCGAGGCGTTCGCCGCGGCCTTCGCCGGCAGCGGCATCGACCCGGCCGAGGTGTTCTATTTCGGCGAGTCGGTGCTGTTGCCGCAGTACCGCGGGCGCGGCGCCGGCCATGCCTTCTTCGACGAGCGCGAGGCGCATGCGCGCGCGCTCGGTCGCTTCCGCCTGACCGCGTTCTGTTCGGTGGAGCGGGCGCCCGACGACCCGCGGCGACCGCCGGACTACCGTGGCAACGACGTGTTCTGGCGCAAGCGCGGCTATCAGCCGCAGGCTGCCTTGCGCATGCATCTGCCGTGGAACGAGGTCGACCGCGGCGAGACGCCGCATACCCTGGGTTTCTGGACCCGCGCGCTGGAGCCTGCCGCATGAAAGTCGCCGTCGCCAAGTATCCGATCGGCGCGCCCGCCGACTTCACCTCCTTCGCCGACAAGCAGGCCGCCTTGCTCGGCGAGGCCGCGCAGGCCGGCGCGCAGCTGGCGGTGCTGCCGGAGTACCTGTCGCTGGAACTGGCCGCGACCTTCGGCGCCGAGGTGTCGGCGCGGCTGCCGGCCTCGCTGGCGGCGATCCAGGCACTGCATGCGCCGTACCTGGCCTTGTTCGCCGACCTGGCACGGCGCCATCGCCTGCACGTGGTCGCCGGCAGCTTCCTGCTCGACATGGGCCAGGGGCGCTACCGCAACCGCGCCTACTGGTTCACCCCGGACGGCGGCCACGGCTGGCAGGACAAGCTGCAACTGACCGGCTTCGAGAAGGCCACCGGCCTGATCGACGGCGGCGAGGCGCTGAAGGTGTTCGAGGCCGAGGGCGTGCGCGCCGGCGTGGCGGTGTGCTACGACAGCGAGTTTCCGCTGCCGGTGCGTGCCCAGTACGAGGCCGGGGCGCGGCTGCTGGTGGTGCCCAGTTGCACTGACACCGAGGCCGGCGCCACCCGCGTGCGCGTGGGCTGCCTGGCGCGGGCGCTGGAGAACCGCATCTTCGTCGCTCAGTCGGTGACCGCCGGCGTCGCCGAGTGGAGCCCGGCGCTGGACGTGAACACCGGCGAGGCCACGCTGTACGCGCCGATGGACGCCGGCTTCCCGGCCGACGGCATCGTCGCGCAGACCCGCGGCGAGCAGGTCTGGGCGATCGCCGAGCTGGATTTCGCCGCGTTCGAGGCCAGCCGCGCCAATGCGCAAGTGGCCAACGACCGCGACTGGCGCGGGCAACTGGCACCGGCCGTGCTGCGCGCGGAACTGAGCCGCTTCGCATAGGAGCGTTTCCCGCAACGTGCCGCGCCTCGGCGTGCCATGCCCTGTTCCCGGGGCGAGACGCTGCTTGACCAATCCCGAATCCCCAATCCCGAATCCCGCGCGCCGGCAGGCGCCTGCTCGGCAGGGTAAAATCGCCCGATTCCCGTCGTTTCGAGCGTTCCATGGCCTGCCGCACCCGTTTCGCCCCCAGTCCCACCGGTTATCTGCACATCGGCGGCGCGCGCACCGCGTTGTATTGCTGGCTGGAGGCGCGCCACCGCGGCGGCGAATTCGTGCTGCGGATCGAGGACACCGACCGCGAGCGCAGCACCCAGGCGGCGATCGACGCGATCCTGGAGGCGATGGAGTGGCTGGGCCTGGATTACGACGAAGGCCCGATCTACCAGACCCGGCGCCTGGACCGCTACCGCGAGGTCGCCGAGCAGTTGCTGGCGCAGGGCCAGGCCTACTACGCCTACGAGACCCGCGAGGAACTGGACGCCATGCGCGAAGCGGCGATGGCGCGGCAGGAAAAGCCGCGCTACAACGGCGCCGCGCGCGAGCTGAACCTGCCGTACCGCGACGATCCCAACCGGGTGATCCGCTTCAAGAACCCGACCGAGGGCGTGGTGGCGTTCGACGACCTGATCAAGGGCCGCATCGAGATCGCCAACAGCGAACTGGACGACATGGTGATCTTCCGTCCCGACGGCTACCCCACCTACAACTTCGCGGTGGTGGTGGACGACTGGGACATGGGCATCACCGAGGTGATCCGCGGCGACGACCACATCAACAACACCCCGCGGCAGATCAATATCTACCAGGCGCTGGGCGCGCCTGTGCCGAAGTTCGCGCACATGCCGATGATCCTCGACGAGCAGGGCGCCAAGCTGTCCAAGCGCACCGGCGCGGCCGACGTGATGCAGTACAAGGACGCCGGCTACCTGCCGCACGCGCTGATCAACTACCTGGCGCGGCTGGGCTGGTCGCACGGCGACCAGGAGCTGTTCGGGCGCCAGGAGCTGATCGACCTGTTCGACGTCAAGGACGTCAATTCCAAGGCCGCGCGCCTGGACATGGCCAAGCTCGGCTGGGTCAATCAGCACTACCTCAAGAGCGACGACCCGGCGACGATCGCGCCGCAGCTGGAGTTCCAGTTGCGCAAGCTCGGCATCGACCCGGCCGCCGGCCCGGCTGCGGCCGAGGTGGTGGTGGCGCTGCGCGAGCGCGTGCAGACGCTCAAGGAAATGGCTGAGAAGGCCGAGGTCTGGTATCGCCCGCTGGCCCGCTACGACGACGCAGCGGTGGCCAAGCATTTCAAGCCGGGCGCCGAACTGGCGCTGGGCAAGGCACGCGAACTGCTGGCCGCACTGCCGCAGTGGAATCTGGATGGTGTCGCCGCCGCGCTGCACGATACCGCCGCCGCCCTGGAGATCGGCATGGGCAAGGTGGCGCAGCCGCTGCGCGTGGCCATCACCGGCACCCAGGTCAGCCCGGATATCTCGCAGACCGTGTACCTGGCCGGTCGCGAGGAGGCCTTGAAACGCATCGACGCCGCGCTCATCAAGATCCCAGCGGGAAGCTGATTCCCGGGAGACCGCCATGTCCAGCAAGAAGACCGCCTGCACCGAGCCGCACCACCACGTCCACGACGCTGCCGACTTCGTCAAGGTGGTGGAGCGGGTGAGCCGCGAGCGCGGTCTGCGCCTGACCCCGATCCGCGCCAACGTGCTGCGGCTGATCGCCGAGGCCGGGCGCCCGGTCAAGGCCTACGACCTGCTGGAATGGGTGCGCGAAGGCAAGGGCGTGGGCGCCGACGCGCCGCCCACTGTGTACCGCGCGCTGGATTTCCTGATGGCCAACGGCTTCGTGCACAAGCTCGAGTCGGTCAACGCCTTCGTCGCCTGCCACCATCCGAGCAGTGCCCAGCATTCGGTGCCGTTCCTGATCTGCGACCGCTGCCACAGCGCGGTGGAGCTGGAGGACCGCGACGTGGTCAGCCAGCTGGAGCAGCGCGCCAAGGCGCTGGGGTTCCAGCCGCAGGCGCAGACCCTGGAAGTGCACGGGCTGTGCGCGAAGTGCGCGGGCTGAGCTCCGTGCCGACATTGCGATACGTTGCAGGCCTGCGGGACATGGCATCCGATTGATCTGAGCCTGGCTGAATAGCTGTCGGCAATGCCTGCTATCACCGCAACGCGGGCACGTCCTGTCCGCCGTGACGTGTGGCGGTAGTGTGCTACACGCGTTCCGGTGCGGCGTTGCCGCGCTGGAAATCGGAGCGACGGCGAAGCGGAGCCCCGCAGCGAGTGCCTGAGAACCGCGTTGCGCGTCCGGGGTTGCTATTCTGATCGGCGCTACCGCATTGCCAGGAAGGTCGTTCCGATGCGCACTCCCGTCGCTTCCGTCCCGCTCGCGCCCGACCGGGCGCGCGCGCTGTGGCTGCATGCGCAGCGCCTGACCACGCCGGCACCGTTCGGCAGCGGTGCCGAAGCGGTGCGGCAGGCGACCGCGCACCTGGGCTATGTGCAGATCGACACCATCCACGTGATCGCGCGCAGCCACCACCACGTGCTGTACACGCGTATTCCCGAGTACCGCGAACGGGATCTGGAACAGGCGCAGTCGCAGGACAAGTCGCTGTTCGAGTACTGGACGCATGCGCTGGCCTACGTGCCGGTCGCCGACTACCGCATGTACGTGGCGCAGATGGCGCGCCGACGTGCACAGGCCGACGTCAGGGGCACGGTGGATGCGCAGGACTATGCGCGGCTGTTGCGGCGCATCCGCAACGAGGGACCGTTGTCGATCCGCGACATCGACGACGAGGTGCTGGTCGAGAAGACCCACCCCTGGGGCAGCCGCAAGCCGTCGCGGGCCGCGTTGCAGTACGGTTTCTTCAGCGGCGACCTGGTGGTCAGCCAGCGCAGCGGCATGCTCAAGACCTACGAATTGGCCACGCGGCATTTCGGCTGGCGGCAGCGGCCGCGTCCGGCCAGCGACGCGCAATATGCGCGTTACCTGCTGCAGCGAGCGTTGCGCGCGCAGGGCATCGTCGGTGTGGAGTCGATCTGCTATGGCGAGACCGCCGCCAAACCGGCGGTGCGAGCGTTGATCGCCGCGGAAGTGGCGCGCAAGCGCCTGATCCCGGTGCATCTGCAGGGCCAGGAAGGCATGGCCCTGTGGGCCGAGCCGGAGCTGCTGGACAGTACACCGCCGCCACTGGATCCGACGCGGGCGCAGTTGCTGTCGCCGTTCGATCCGTTGGTGATCCAGCGCAAACGGTTGCAGCAGTTCTTCGGCTACACCCATCGCTTCGAGGCCTATGTGCCGGCGCAACAGCGGGTGCTGGGCTACTTCGCGCTGCCGGTGCTGGTCGGCGACCGCATCGTCGCCGCACTCGACCTGAAGATGGACCGTCGCGCCGGCCGCCTGCTGATCCAGCAGTGGACCTGGCTGGAACCGCGGCGACCGGCGCTGCAGGCGAGGATCGACGCGGCGCTGCAGAGGTTCGAGCGCTTCCATCTGCTGTAGCCGGGTGCTGCCGCCGCAGGGATATGGCTTGCGGCGGTGCAACTCGCGCCAAGGGCATCCGCGGCGCAGCGCCGGACTTCGGCAGGATGCCGCGCATTTACGATCGCATGCCTACGTCGGTTGCCGCCCAAACGTACCGCTGTTGCCGCGAACCGACGCCCACGCACGGCGGCCAGGGTCACCTCGTGACCACAGGCCGCCGCTTAGGCTCGGGTTTCCCACGTTGCCTGTGCCGCCGCATGTCCGCTGCCCGACACTGTCTCCATGCTGCAATCGACGCCTGCCGCCGCGGCACGCCCGCGGTCCTGGCCGTGGCGATGGCCCGCGAAGGCTCCACCTACGCGCATGCTGGGGCGATGGCCTTGTTCGGCCCCGATGGTACGCAGCAGGGTTGGCTCAGCGGCGGGTGCCTGGAGCCGGAGATCGCGCGCTGCGCCGCGGAGGCCGCCGTCGCCGGCATGCCGGTGTGGATGGAGATCGATACGCGCGAGGACGAAGACCTGCTGTCGGGTTCGTCCGCCGGTTGCCGGGGCCGCCTGCACCTGGCTTTGCTGCCGCTGCTCGCCTTGCCGGGCTTCGACCGGCTGGCCCAGGCCTGGCTGCAGGGGCGCGGTGCATTGACCCTGGCGCTGGAGGCCGACGGTCGCATCGCCGCCAGCGTGGCCGAGCAGGCGTTGCGGTGGTGCCTGCCTTGGCACACGCTGTCTGTGGCGCTGCCGCGGGTCGGCGAAGTGCAGGTGCCGCCGCCGCCGAGGGTCAGCGTCTTCGGTGCCGGCCCGGAAACCACCGTGTTGCTGCCGCTGCTGCGTCAATTGGGCTGGATGACCACCCTGGTCGAGCAGCGGCCGCGCTGGTCTGCGTTGGCGGCGCTGGCCGACCGCGCCCTGGCATGCACGCCGACCCGCGCACTGGCCGACTGTGACGGCAGCGATGCGGCACTGGTGATGCACCACAATTTCGAACTGGATCGCGAAGCGCTGGACGCGCTGGCCGGCAGCGCGATCCCGTTCCTCGGCCTGCTGGGGCCGGTGCGGCGGCGCGAGGACCTGTTCCGTTTGCTGAGCCCGACGCAATGCGCGCAGCTGTCGCCGCGCCTGCATTCGCC
Source organism: Xanthomonas sp. SHU 199 (assembly GCF_000364665.1). Taxonomy (NCBI): domain Bacteria; kingdom Pseudomonadati; phylum Pseudomonadota; class Gammaproteobacteria; order Lysobacterales; family Lysobacteraceae; genus Xanthomonas; species Xanthomonas sp. SHU 199. The sequence continues at coordinate 17,082 of NZ_AQOI01000009.1, read as the reverse complement.
GATTGGGCTGCGCCTGGGAGGCAATGGCGCGGAAGCGATCGCGCTGAGCATCGCCGCGCAGTTGCAGGCCAGCCGGGCGAAGCCGCCGCGGCTGAGTGCGGTCGCGCAGGCGAGCGACAGGCCGCGGCGATCGCACCGCGATGCGCTGACGGCAGCGCCGCGATTGCTGGCCGAAGGTGCCAGGTGATGGCGCAGGCGCACGCGGCGCTGATCCTGGCCGCGGGCGGCAGCCGCCGCCTCGGCCGTCCCAAGCAGACGCTGACCCGCGACGGCGAGCCGCTGCTGCGCAAGGTCGTGCGCCTGGCGCTGTCCACGGCGCCGGCGCGCTGCGTGGTGGTGCTGGGTGCGCAGGCCGAGGCGCTGCACCCGCTGCTGGAGGGGTTGCCGGTGGAATGCGTGCGCAATCCGGACTGGTCCACCGGCATGGGCGGCAGCCTTGACTGCCTGCGTGCGGCGGTAGGCGACGATGCCGCGATCACCCACAGCCTGGTGCTCGGTTGCGACCAGCCGGCGTTGGCCGCGGCGCATCTGCAGGATCTGCTGGCGGCGGCCTCACGGGCGGCGTCCGGTTGCGCGGTGAGCGCCTACGCCGGCGTGCGTGGCATGCCCGCGGTGGTGGCGCAGCAGCGCTGGCGCGCGCTGCCATTGGGCGGCGACCAGGGCTTGCGCACGCTGTTCGCGACGCTGGCACCGGATAGCCTCGGTTGCATCGTCGCGCCGGCGTTGGCGCTGGACCTGGACACGCCGGAGGATGTACAGGCGGCGGTGGCGAAAGGGTGGCTGGATCCGTAGCGGCCGCCGCAGGGCGCGACGTAGCGATGGTTCCTGCAGGACTTGCTGCGGGATGCGATAGATGCAGCGAAGGCTTCCGTCAGACAACGGTCGACGTTGGATGGCGTCCTACTTTGCTCTTTGCAACGGAATGCCACCTCTGATGACTACGGAAGCGATGTCGCAGGAGCGGCTTCAGCCGCGACAGGCGCTATGGGTAACGTCTGTCGCGGCTGAAGCCGCTCCCACGAGGGATAGGGCGAACGGCGCAGCAAGCGGCGCTCGTGCTCAGCCGATCAACTTGTCCGGGGTGATCGGCAGGTCGCGGATGCGCTTGCCGGTGGCGTGGAACACGGCGTTGGCGATGGCCGCGGGAATGCCGACCATGCCCAGTTCGCCCATGCCCTTGACCCCGAGCGGATTGACGATGGTGTCGTCCTCTTCGACGAACATGGTCTGGATCTCGTGCACGTCGGCGTTGACCGGCACGTGATAGTCGGCCAGCGAGGCGTTGAGCATGCGCCCGTAGCGATGGTCGATCTCGGTGCCTTCGCTGAGCGCCATGCCGATGCCCATCACCACGCCACCGATTTCCTGGCTGTGCGAGGTCAGCGGATTCATGATCTTGCCGCAGGCGGTGGCTTCGATGACCCGCGTCACCTGCACCATGCCGGTGTCCGGATCGACCTTGACCTCGATGAACTGCGCGCCGTGTGCGGCGGTGGCGTACTGCTTGCGCTCGGCCGAGGGCTTGGATTCGTGCACCACCTCCAGTTCCTGCAGGCCGTGCTGGCGCATCAGCTTGGCGACCTCCAGGCCGGCCTCGGGCTTGCCGGTCGGACGCAGCTGGCCATCGACCAGTTCCACCGCATCCATATCCAGCCCGCTGAATGCCGCCTGCCCATCCTGCCTGGCCAGCTCCAGCAGCTTGCCGCGGATCTCGCGCGCCGCGCCGTGGATTGCGCTGCCGACGCTGGCGGTGGTCCACGAGCCGCCCTGCGCCGGCGCCTTCGGCAGGCGCGTGTCGCCCAGTTCGAACTGCACGCGCTTGGCGTCGATGCCCAGATACTCGGCGGCGATCAGGGTCATCACCGTGTAGGTGCCGGGGCCGATGTCGGAGGTGGCACTGCCGACGCGGGCGCTGCCGTCGGCCTTCAGCACCACCCGAGCCAGCGCCGGCATCTGCATCGACGCCCAGGTGCCGGTGGCCATGCCCCAGCCGACCAGCAGGCGGCCGTCGCGCATGGAGCGCGGCTCGGGCGTGCGCTTGCTCCAGCCGAAGGTCTCGGCGGCGAGCGCGTAGCATTCGCGCAGCGCCTTGCTCGAGAACGGCTTGCCGCTCTCCGGGTCGGTCTCGGCATAGTTGGTCAGGCGCAGTTCCAGCGGGTCCATCTTCAGCGCATAGGCCAGTTCGTCCATCGCGCATTCGAGGCCGAACATCTGGCTGATGGTGCCGGGCGCGCGCATCGCCTGCGGCGTCGGCAGGTCGGTCTCCACCACCTCGAATCGATCCTCCACGTTCGGGCAGGCGTACAGCGAGCGCGCGTTGCGGAAGAAGGCCTCGTTGAACGCCTCGATGCGCGAGGTGTTGAGCACGTGCCGGTAGCGGATCGCCTGCAGCGTGCCGGCGGCGTCGGCGCCCAGCCCCAGTTCCACGCGGTAATAGGGGCGGTAGCCATGGCCGCTGAACATCTGCCGCCGGGTGTAGACGATCTTCACCGGCAGGCCGACCGCCTTGGACACCGCGCCGAGCAGAAAGGTGTAGTAGTTGGGTCGCAGGCAGGAGCCGAACGCGCCGCCGACGAACAGCGAGACCACATTGACCTTGTCCACCGGAATGCCGAAGTAGCCGGCCAGCTGTTCGCGGTCCTGGTAGACGTTCTGGCTCTTGTTGACCACGGTCAGGGTGTCGCCGATCCAGTAGCCGATGCCGCCGTGCGGCTCCATCGGGTTGTGATGCTCGACCGGCATCGTGTACGCGGCCTCGAGCTTCACCGGCGCGGCGGCGAACGCGGCGGCCGGGTTGCCGCGCGGCTTCGGCGAGTCTTCTGGGGTCGGATCGTGCGCCTGGTCGAGCAGCGCGTCGAAATCGGTGTGCGCGGCTTCGGTGGCGTACTCCACCTGGATCAGCCGCGACGCATGCCGCGCCTGCTCGAAGGTGGCGGCCACCACCACGGCGATCGGCTGCGCGTTGAAATGGATGCGGTCGTCGACCAGGGCACGGAACGACAGATCCTCGCCTTTCTTCTTGACCGCGTCGGAGACCGGCTTGATCGCATTGAGATGGGTCAGCACCTTGATCACGCCCGGCGCGGCTTCGGCGGCGCGGGTGTCGATGCGCACGATGCGGCCCTTGGCGATGGTGCTGGTGAGGATGTAGCCGTGGACCAGATGCGGGATCTGGAACTCCGCCGCATAGCGCGCCTTGCCGGTGACCTTGGCGTAGCCGTCGACGCGGCGCATTTCCTTGCCGATGTAGTTCATTGCCGGTTCTCCGGTTGGCCGCTCACGCGGCGTCGCTGCCGCTGGCGCGGTGCAGGGCGCGGACCATCGCGTGCGTGCCCATCGGGATCTTGTAGGCGTTGTGCGCCAGCGGCCGCGCCGCGGCCATCTCGGCCTGCGCGGCGGCGGTGAAAGCGGTCTCGCCGACATGCTGCCCGACCAGCGCACGTTCGGCGGCGCGTGCGCGCCAGGGTTTGTGCGCCACCCCGCCCATGGCGATGCGCGCCTCGCGGATGCGCCCGTCCGGTTCCAGTGCCAGTGCCGCGGCCACCGAGATCAGTGCGAACGCGTAGCTGGCCCGGTCGCGCACCTTCAGATAGTGGCTGTGCGCGGCGAAGCTCTGCGCCGGCAGGGTGATCGACTCGATCAGTTCGCCGTGCGCGAGCTGGTTGTCGACATCGGCGCGCGCCTCGGGCAGCAGGTGGAATTCGGCGAACGGAATCTCGCGCTGGGTGCCGGCCGGCGTACGCACCTGCACCGTCGCGTCCAGCGCGGCCAGCGCCACGCACATGTCCGACGGATGCACCGCCACGCAATGCGCGCTGTGGCCGAAGATCGCGTGGGTGCGGTTGAGCCCCTCGCGCGCGCCGCAACCGCTGCCGGGTTCGCGCTTGTTGCAGGGCAGGGCGGTGTCGTAGAAGTAGCCGCAGCGCGTGCGCTGCAGCAGGTTGCCGCCGTTGCTGGCCATGTTGCGCAGTTGCATCGTGGCCCCGGCCAGGATCGCCTGGCTCAGCAACGGATAGCGTTGACGCACCAGCGGATGGTTGGCGGTCTGCGTGTTGTTGGCGAGCGCGCCAAGGCGCAGGCCGCCGTCGGCGGTTTCGGCGATCTCGGCCAGGCCCTTGAGCCGGGTCAGGTCGACGATCTCGTCGGCACCGGTCACCCCTTCCTTCATCAGGTCGAGCAGGTTGGTGCCGCCGCCGAGGAAGCGCGCGTTCGAGTTGGCGGCGACACGGCGCACCGCGTCCTCCGCCGAGGTCGCGCGCTGGTACTTAAACGGCGTCATCGGCCACCTCCTTCGCCATCTTCAGGGCGGTCAGTTCGGACTGGTCGACATAGCGCCAGGTCAGCGGCCGCGGCGCGCCGCCGCTGTGCACGTCCTGGATGGCGGCGACGATCTTCGGGTAGGCGCCGCAGCGGCAGATGTTGCCGCTCATGCGCTCGCGCACCTCGGCGTCGCTGAGTTCGGTGACCGGCCGGCTGACGTCGGCGCTGACGTGGCTGGCATCGCCTCGCTTGATCTCGTTCAACAAGGCCACCGCCGAGCAGATCTGCCCAGGCGTGCAGTAGCCGCACTGGAACCCATCGTGCTGCACGAACGCGGCCTGCATCGGATGCAGTCGCTCGCCGTCGGCCAGGCCCTCGATGGTGGTGATCTGGGTGTCTTCTGCCTGTGCCGCCAGGGTCAGGCAGGAGAGGCGTCGCTCGCCGTCGACGATCACCGTGCAGGCACCGCACTGGCCATGGTCGCAGCCCTTCTTGGTGCCGGTCAGTGCCAGGTGTTCGCGCAGCGCATCCAGCAACGTGGTCCGTGGATCCAGCTGCAGGTCATGGCGCTGACCGTTGACCTCCAGGACCACGGGCAAGGCGTTCTGCGGTGGCGCGGCCTTGGCGGCCGGCGCGGCAAATGCGGCCTCGCTGAAGAGGATCTGTCCGCCCGCGCTGCTGAGGCCGGCGGCCGAGAGCAGGGCGAGGAATTCGCGGCGCGAGAGGCCGTTGATGCCGAGCCGGCGCGCCAGGGCGGCTTCGTCCTCGCTCAATGGGGTGTCGCGCGCGCTGTCGGCGGCGCCGGACGCGTCATCGGTACGGTGGGGCTCATGCTGCATCGGTCTCTCCTGCCTGGGGGACCGCCACCGCACGCGCCGGGGCGCAGCAGGGAGCGAGTCGACCTGGGTAGCAGCGCCATCGCGACGCCGACGTGCGGGCACGCATCGGCACCCGAGCGCGAGCATCGCGGCGGGACCGCGAAGGGACTGCGAAGAGAACGCGAAGGGAGGGTGTCGAGGCAGTGATACGGACGGGTGGCCGTACTGGCTCGGCATGCGCGTGCATGCGCTCCCGTAGATACCGTCGCCGCCACGACAGGCGCGCGATTGCGCCTGTCATGGTCGGCGCCACGCGACGCCAGGGCAGCGATGGCGTCGCGTGCGTCTGCGATGCGGCAGGCGCTACCAGCGATACGCCACCGACGCCTGATACTGGCGGCCGGCGATCGGGCGGCCCATGAACACGCCGCCGGTGGCCGCGCCGGGCACGCGGACATTGCCTTCGGTCAGGCCCAGGGTGTCGGTCACGTTGCTGCCGCTGACGGTGAACTCCCAGTGCTCGCCGCTGTGCAGGCTGGCACCGACGTCGAGCATGTCGTAGGACGGCAGGCGCTGGCTGTTGGCCAGGTCGGCGTAGCGTTCGCCGATGTAGGAATAGGTCGCGAACACGCGCAGGTCGCCGAACGGCAACATCCAGTAGTAGCTCGGCGTCAGCCGGAACTGCCGCTTGGGCTGGCGCATGACCTGGTTGCCGGTGTATTCGCGGTAATTGCGGTACTTCGCGTCCAGCCACACCCCCGTCCCGGCCAGTTCGAAGCCGCCGAATGGGCGGATCGCGCCTTCCACCTCCAGGCCGTAGGCGCGCGAATCGCCGACCGTGGTGAAGTTGCTGCCGTTGGCCAGGAAGGCCTGGAACGGCGAATTCTTGAAGGTGTTGTAGAACGCGGTCAGGTACAGATCGTAGTTGGCCGCACCCGACTTCAATCCCAGTTCGTACTGCCGGATGTCCTGCACCTTGGTCTGGCCGTCGCGCAGATTGTCGAAGCCGGGAAACTTGACCCCGGAATTGACCCGCGCGAACACGCTGTTGTGCGCGTCGAGCTTGACGTTCAGGCCGGCGGTCCACGACAGCGCATTGTCGTCCTGGTCGATGCGCCGCGCGCTCGGCAGCGAGATCGAGGTGGCATTGTCGTAGAGCGTGGCCGGATTGCCGTCCAGGTCCACGGTGGCGGTGTCGTGCACGGTGCCGGTGACGTGCTGGCGTTCGTAGCGCACGCCCAGGTCCAGGCGCAGGCGCTCGTCCAGTTCCCATTCGTCGGCGACGAACACCGCGGCGTTCTCGCCCTCGTAATGCGCGCGCAGCGCCAGGAAGGCGGTGCTGGTGAAGCCGTCGCGCGTCGGCTGGCGGCCGTCGTCCAGGGTCACGTCGATGCGCCGCGCATGGTTCTGCGCGGTCAGCAGCATGGTATTGCCGAGGTACCAGGTGTCGTTGGAGGTGTACCTGGCGTAGTAGCTGCCCACGGTGAGCGTGTTGCCGGCGAACAGCGTGCGGCTCAGGCGCAGATCGTTGGTGAAGGAGTTCAGGCGCTTGTCCACCGACCACCAGCCGGCCTCCAGCACTTGTTGGTTCGGATCGACCGCGCCGCCGCCATTGGTATAGCGCGCGCTGCCGGTGCTGCCGTAGCCGGCGATGAAGTCGCCCAGCCGCTGCGGCGCGTTGCCGGTGAACAGCGCGTAGGTCGGCGCGGTGCCGCCCATCACGTTGAAGCGGTCGGCGACGGTCCAGTCGCCCACCTCCCAGTTCAGTTCGCCGCCGAACACGTCGATGTTGACGCCGCGGCCGTCGCCCAGATCGCGCCGGATGGTCTGGCCGTTGGGGCCGACCGGCAGGGTGACGTTGCGGAAGTCGTTGCTCAGCAGCGTGCCGTGCTGCGCGTCGAGGCCGGGAAAGCTGGACACGTCGCTGCCGTTGTTGCGCGACAGCAGCGGGATCGCGGTGTAGAAGGCGTTGTTGTCGTCGGTATGGCGCGCATAGAACGACAGCTCGCCGCTGTCCCAGCGCTTGCTCAGGGTGGCGCTGAACTGGCCGCCCTTGTCGGCGGGGAACTGCGGGTCGCGCACGCCGTCGGTCTCGCGGAAGAAGCCGCCGACGCTGTAGTACCAGCCGTTGCCCATCGGCCCGCTGTCGAACAGATCGATGCGGCGCAGGGCATCGCTGCCGCCGGTGAGGCGTACGCTGCCTTCCGGCTCGTCCTGGCCTTTCTTCTGGATGAAGTTGACGGTGATGCCGGCCTGGCCGTTGGAGAAGATCGGGCTGGAACCGCCGCGCAGCACTTCCATGCGTTCGATGGTGTCGTCGGTGCGGAACAGCGTGGAGTTTTCCAGGAACGACAGGGTCGGCGGCGGGAACAGCGGCGCGCCATCGAGCTGGAAAGTGACGAACGGCGCATCGCCTTCGGAGGGCATGCCGCGCACGAAGATGTTGGCGCCGGTGCCACCGCCGCTGGGCTCGGCCCACACGCCCGGCACGATCTTCAGCAGGTCGGCGCTGCTCTGCGGCACCGCCTGCTGGATCTGTTCGGGTGTGGCGGTGGTGATCGAGAAGCTGGCGTCGCGCTTGCGCAGGCCGCTGAAGCGCGCAGTGCCGCTGACGACCACGGTATCCAGGGTGGTGGCGTCGGGTTGCGTTGCCGGCGCGGCGGGGGCGTCGGCGGTCTGCGCCAGCGCGGGGGGCGCGAGCAGGACGGCGGCGATGGACAGGGGCAGCAGATGACGAAGCGGCGCAAGATGCATGAAGAATCTCTCCTTTCTTCATTCGGAACGATCGGCCGGGATGCGGCACGCGCGTGCAGCGCGCGGCCGCGTCGCATCGGCCGGTACGGCGCGAAGCAGGGGCGACGCGCGGCGCCCTTTGTAACGCCGTCGGGCGATCGGACCGTTGTGCAGCGCGGTACAGGCCGCGTTTGCGTGACGGGTTGCCCAGGCAGATCGCCATCGCACCGCAACCTATGGCGTGCGCTGCGCAGGGCGGCGTCGCTTCGATTGGTCATGCGTGTGGCCATGCGTGGCGTCGCAGGAGGGACGCAGCGGTGCCAGAGACGATCCCGGAACGCCGATCGCGGTCGATTTCCAGAAGGGCACAACGCGCCGCTCCTGCGCAGCGTGCATCCGGGGCAAGGGCCGTCGCCATCGTTGCCACGCGCCGCTTGCTATCGTGGCGCGCTGCGCGTCCAGGAGTGTCCTGCAATGAAGAACTGGCTGTTCCTGCTGGTGGCCATCCTCGCCGAGGTGGTCGCGACCTCGGCGCTGAAGGCCAGCGAGGGCTTCACCCGGCTGTGGCCGACGCTGCTGGCGCTGTGCGGCTATGGCATCGCCTTCTATCTGCTGTCGCTGACCCTGCGCAGCGTGCCGGTCGGCGTGGCCTATGCGCTCTGGTCGGGCATCGGCATCGTGTTGATCTCGCTGCTGGCGTGGTGGCGGTTCGACCAGGCGCTGGACCCGCCGGCGATCGTCGGCATGGCGCTGATCGTCGCCGGCGTGGTGGTGATCAACGTGTTCTCGCGCAGCGCGCCGCATTAGCCACGCCATGAGGGCGCACTTGCCCAAGGAAATCCGATAGGTGCTGAGATACGGTGGGGTTATGCAAACAAAGACCGTTCTGGCCTGTCTGAGAAAGGCGGCGTGAGAACGGCGATCGACGACTGAAGTCTGCTGTTAGTGGGCTCCGATGGCACTGTTCCGTTGTCGCTGTATGCTGATCCCACCGGCTAGCGGGGCAGCCACGTGTGTGATGGCTCGCATGCGGGAGAATTCTGAGCCTGACGGCGAAGCTTTCCGTGGGAAAACAAGGATTGCAGGGGGCGTGTGGAAGAGAAAAAGAAGTCGTATCCGGATGCGGTTCAGTCGAGGGCGAAATGACGCGGCAAACTACCGCTCCGTTGTCCAATTGAAACATGGTGAATTTTTCCGGAAAGCCTTGATTTGCGTGACCTGGCTGTCGTCCCAAAAAGAATTTTATTTATTTGGGAAAGCTCGCATTTGACCGCTTTTCGCTAACAGAAGATATTGGCTTCAGTCGCGACACTATCTGATTCGGGGCGAGTGCGGACTTGCTGCATTATGGATGGACGAAGCCGGAAAGCTGCCGTGACAGCAGGGTCCGGTGTGCGCCGTCCTTGATCGAACTCACAAGAAAAAAGGGGGTGAACGCGCATGTCTCAAACAAAGTTGGATATGGAATGTTCGAATGTGTTTATCGCGACCAAAGTCTATAATTGGCGCGGATTGCATGTCTCTTATCATGCCAATAATTGCTGGATTCCTTGCGACGAAGGCAACCAGCATTTTCGGGCTTTGCGTGAAAGGATTGCAAAAAAACTCTGCGAAGAGCTAGAGCCTCGTATCACGTGGGCCAGAAAGGTCTATTCTTCCGAAGGACGCCTTACCGGATATGACTGTGAGTGTGGCTTTATTCCTCACAACTTTCAGAACCATTTGTTTCAACTACTTCGCTCTGCGATCGAATCTGGAATTTGTCAGGTCGAGGAGCCGAGAGGAATCGACGAGAGTATGTCGAAGATCAATAGCCTTATTTTTTGCGTCGTTCTAGATCGAGGTTGGCAGCATCTAGTAGGTCGGCTAGAGAGATTATTTGAGTATCGGGCCAATCCTGACAGTGATCCAGTGGCTTTGCAAGTAAGGCTTCAAAACCTGCCGGCCGAAGCGGGTGATGTATTTCCCTTGGTCTGCGAAGCGTTGGGAGCTGAGCCGCCCGAGCATCCGGTTTTGCTAAAATACCTCAATGCAGCCATGATCGAAGTCGAGATTTCTGTAGCGCATTTATTAAAGATTTTTAGAAGTGAACTTGCGCGCATCGACGAGCGGATTGCACCCTTTGTAAATGACCAGTTAGAGCAGCATTTGACGCGCTCAGGTAGAAGTAAATCAAGGGGGCCATCAATCGATTGGCTGATCCAAATGGCTCCTAGTTACCTGACTTACGCCTTGGCCGACACAGCCAATGTCGCGCTTCAAGCGTTCGCGCTCGAATATGGAGGTAACGTTCCTGGACATGTGATGGAGGATGCGCTGTTACGCGCCCATCTCACCTTTGCGCGACATGGCGACGGCTCGATAAGACTTTCGCAATTTAAGCACCAAGGTGATAATTCGTTTAAGGTGCAAGGGCGTTGGGAAGGAGGGGCGGCGTTGGCAATCGTGTCCAATGAGCAGCGTCGTAAAGTCGTCGATCTTCAATTTGTTTCTTCGCGGGTTCAGCGGCTTTTCCAATCGGGGTTCGCAATGGAGGCTTTGGTTCTCGCGAACGCAGCCTTTGAAGTTGTGGTTGAGCGTTATCTTGCCTTTGTCGTCGCGATTGATCCCATCGCTGAAGATAAGGTCCAAAAGCAGGGGCAACGGAAGAACCTTGAATTGATAAGTAAAATAGTTTTGGCCGAAACAGAGCCTGATTTGCGAGGTGCGGAATTTAAGGAATTCGTCTCGGTGATGTTTGAGGCGAACACGATGCGAAATAACTACCTTCATCAGCTTGTGCCTCCCAGCCAAGATCCTTGGAAGATTGCAGAGCTTGACCGTATTGTGGGGCGTGTTCTGCCGTTTCTAACGGAACCGTTTCGATCAATGAATACCCTTGGTTGTCTTTGCCAATATGGTGGGCCACGGCAGGAGACGACACTCCTTTTGCTGGCCGAACTCAATTCTTGAGCCGGCTCTCATTTCCTTCCGAGCCCTAGACAAAGTTGCCTTGGCCGGAGAGGGTAAGTGCGCCTCAGGGCGATTGGCCAAAAAAAGAGGCCGCCCGAAGGCGGCCTCGTCACGCTGCAGCGAAGCTGCCCGATCAGAAGAACAGGCGCACGCCGAACGAGGCGCTGCGGCCGGGCAGCATGACGTCGTCCTTGAGGAACGAGGTATGCACGCGCGCATCCTGGTTGGTCAGGTTGTTGCCGTCCAGGAACACTTCCCAGGCGGTGCTGCCGGCATCGACGTGATAGGCCAGATGCGCATCGACCAGGGTGTAGCCGGCGGTCGGGGTCTCGTTGACCGCCACCTTGTCCTGCTTCTGGTAGCGGGTCGCGCCCAGCGCGGCGCGCCAGTTGCTCACGTCCCAGCGCAGCTGCGCGCCGTAGCGCGCCGGCGCGATGCGCGGCAGGTTGCCGCCGTCCTTCAGGCGTGCGCGCACGGTGTCGCCGAACACGCGCAAGTCCCAGGCGCCGCTGTCGTTGTCGGCCAGGTGGAAGGTGGCCTCGCCCTCGAAACCATGGAACACCGCATCGGCCTGGGTCCACTGGCGGATCGGCAGGAAATCGTTGTCCTCCTCGTGGAACCACTGGCCGCCAGTGTCGACGATGTAGATGAAGTCGTCGTAGCGGTTGTAGTAGCCGGCCACCTTGGCGTCGACCCAGTCGTTCTTGAAGATCAGGCCCAGTTCGGCCTGGTTGGCCTTCTCGGTCTTCAGGTCGGGGTTGCCGATCTCGTAGGCGAGGGTGGCGATGTGCGGACCGTTGGCGAACAGTTCTTCTTCGGCCGGGGCGCGCTCGGCGTGGTCGAGGTTGGCGGTCAGACGCCACTGCTCGTTGAAGCGGAAGCCGCCGCTCAGCGACAGGCTCTTCGGAGTGAAATCGCGGTCCACGCCGGTGTCGGTCTCGTACTTGGTCCTGTCCACGCGCGCGCCGACCTCGGCCTGCACGCGGTCCCAGCTGTTGCGCGCGAGCGCGAACACGCCGACGGCGCGGGTGTCGGTCTTCGGCACGAAGGCTTCTTCGCCGGTGGCCTGGAAGGTCGAGTCGCTGCCCTGCACGCCGACCGCGGTCTGCCAGCCGCCGCCCAGGCCGAAGGAGGCCTCGACGCGGCCTTCGTTGGCGCGCTTGTCGAACTTGGTGCCCACTTCCGCGCCTTCGAACTCGGTATGGGTGTAGGCGGTATGGCCGAAGCTGTAGCGCAGTGCGCTGCCGTCGCCCCACGGGTCGTTCAGCGCACCCTTGAGCTCGAAACGGTCCTGGTGCAGTTGTAGCGACACGCCGCGCTCGCCGGCGGCCGGATCGCCGGGCTCGCCGGGGTTGCCGTAGTTGTCGCGGAAGCGCGAGATCGACACGCCGACGAAGCCCCAGTCGCCGGCCAGCGAACTGCCGATCGAACCGACCTTGGACTTGACGAACGAGTTGAGCTGCGGGCCCTGCGGCGTGTCGTAGTCCTTCAGGTTGCGGTACACGCCGTCGGCATGGATCGACAGGCCACTGCCGTTGCCGGCATCGACGCGGAACATGTCGGTGTTGCCGCTCTTGTCGCCGCCTTCCCAGCGCGCTTCGGCACGACCGTGCACGCCGTCGACCGGAGTCTCGGCGATGCGCCCGTCGACCACGTTGACCACGCCGCCGATGGCGCCGGAGCCGTACAGCAGGGTGGACGGACCCTTCAGTACTTCGATCTGGTCGGCCAGGAACGGCTCAACGGCAGGCGAATGATCCTGGCTGACCGTGGACACGTCCTGCGAGGACAGGCCGTCGTTGAGCACCGCCACGCGCGGGCCGTCGAGGCCGCGGATGATCGGCCGGCCCACGCCGGGGCCGAAGTTGGAGCTCTGCACGCCCGGCAGGCTGGCCACGGTCTCGCCGATGCTGGCGCCGCGGTTCTCGTCCAGGCGCTCGCCGGCCAGCACGTCCACCGGCTGGCTCAGCGCACCGGCAGCATCGCGCAGCGGGCTGGCGGTGACCACCACCTGGTCCATGTCCTTCACGTGCCGGTCCTGCCTGTGGCCTGCGCCGTGGCGGCTGTCGCTGGCCGGCGGCGTGGCGTCGGTCGCGGTCGTCGCGGTGGTCGGGTCGGCGGCCAGGGCCAGCGACGGGCTCAGCAGGCCAAGCAGGGCCAGGGACAGGGCGGAACGGCGGAGCAGGACGGGACGGGGAGAGGGCATGGGCATTCCATTAGGAGGGACAGTCGGGGGCGACGTGCGCGCTGCCGGCACCGCACAGCGGCGGTGGACGGTCGGGGAGGGGGCACGGGACGCGCTGGTCGCCGGCGGCCGAATGTTATATTATTCCGTAACACTTTCAACCCGTGCCGACCGTCATGTCCTCATCGTTCGATCTGCGCGCCGCGCTCGACCGCCTCGGCGCCACCGGTTCGCTGCTGTGCGCGGTGCATTGCGCGGTGTTGCCGCTGGCGCTGGCGGTGCTGCCGTCGCTGGGTCTGGCGATGTGGCTGGGCGAGGGCGTGGAGCGCACCCTGGTCCTGTTCGTGACTTGCCTGGGCCTGTTCAGTCTGGTGCTCGGGTATCGCCGGCACCGCGTGTGGCAGGCGCTGGGATTGCTCATCCTCGGCTTGCTGGCGCTATGGGCCGGGCTGCTGGTGCCGGCGCTGCATCATGCGGTGGCGCCGCACGCGGCGATCATGACCTTCGGCGGCACCCTGGTCGGCCTGGCGCACCTGCTCAACCTGCGCTTGAACCACGGCCACGTGCACGACGCAAGCTGCGCCCATTGAGCGCACGTGGTAGGCTTGCCGCCCTTGCGCGAGGGCGCTGACCGCGTTGGCCTCGCCAAACCCCGTGCATCTCGCGGGGGTTTTCGCAAACACATTCAGGAGTCGATGAGCATGGGTAAGGGTGACCGCAAGACCGCCAAGGGCAAGCGCTACAACGCCAGCTACGGCAATTCGCGCTCGCACAGCGTGAGCAAGGTGGCCGTGGGCGCTGCATCGCCGGCCGCGAAGAAGTCGGTGGTCAAGGCGCCGGCGGTGAAGAAGGCCGTGGCCAAGAAGACGGTCGCCAAGGCCGGCTGAGCCAGCCACCGGTTGCGACGAAGAACGCGGCGCTTGCGCCGCGTTTTTTTATGCCTGGCGTCCATGCCTGGAGGGTCGCCGTGAGGCGGAGAGAGATGGCCCTGCAGCGAGGAGGGTGGAGCGGGAAGCGCACTCCCCGGTCGTTCGTTCGTCGCTCAGGACACGCGGCCGCTCGGGGCGAGCCGCCGCTCAGTGCGGACGCGGCGCGCTGGGGCCGTCGTCGCGGTCGTCGTGGTCGCTGCCGGCCAGGTCGGCCACCAGCGAGGTCGGCGTTTCCTCTTCCGCGGGCGGCGTGGGCGCCGGCGGTGGCGCCACCAGCAACAGTTCGGCCAGGCCGCGGTAGATCGGCGTGCGGCAGACCAGCGCCGAAGCGCCGCGGGCGATCAGCACCGTCGCCAGGATCGGCAGCAGCATGTCGCTGCTGTCGGTGAGTTCCAGCGAGATCACCGCCGAGGTCAGCGGCGCCTGGGTGACGCCGGTGAGATAGGCGCACATGCCCAGCAGCACGAAGATGCGCGGGTCCACGCCCGGCATCAGCACGGCCAGGTTGTGGCCGAGCCCGGCGCCGACCGCCAGGGCCGGCGAGAACAGGCCGCCGGGGATGCCGGCCACGTAGGACACCAGGTTCGCCAGCAGTTTCATCAGGCCGAACTCGTGGCCGACGCTGGCGTGTCCCTGCACCAGGCTGCGCGCCTGTTCGTAGCCGGTGCCGAACGCGCCGTTGCCGAAGATCAGGCCCAGCAGCACCAGCGCCAGGCCGCACAGCGCGGCCAGCAGCACCGGCTGGCGCCGGCGCAGCTCGCCCAGCCAGCGCGGCTTGCCGGCGACGGTGAGTAGCACCATGCGCGCGAAGGCGCCGCCGAGCAGGCCGGCGACCACGCCGCACAGCAGGATCGCCAGCCACGCCTTGCCCAGCGGCAGGCCGGCGGTGGCGACCCGGCCGAAGTAGGTGTAGTCGCCGAGCAGGCCCAGCGAAATCACGCCGCCGACGATCACCGCGGTCAGCAAGGTGCCGGAGAAGTGGTGCTCGAAGCGTCCGCTCAGTTCCTCGATGGCGAACACCACGCCGGCCAGCGGTGTGTTGAACGCCGCGGCGATGCCGGCGGCGCCGCCGGCCAGCAGGAAATGGCTGGCCTGGCGCGCATCGCGAAAGCCGAACCAGCGCCCGAACACGTACATCAGGCTGGCGCCGACGTGCACGGTGGGACCTTCGCGGCCGATCGAGGCGCCGCCGAACAGGGCCATGGTGGTCAGCATCAGCTTGCCCGCGGACACGCGCAGCGACAGATTGGCCTGGCGGAAGCCGTCGTCGGGACGTTCCAGCGCGGCGATCACCTGCGGGATGCCGCTGCCGCGGGTGGGGCGCAGCGCGCCGTTGGTCAGCCAGGCCAGCAGGGCGAACACGCTCGGGGTCAGCAGCAGCGCCCACCATGGCGAATGCGCGGTGATGCGCTGGAACACGTGGAAGGCGGCGTCGCTGGCCTTGGCGAAGACGATGGAGACCAGGGCCACCGCCACCGCGCCGCCCCACAGCACGGCGCGCTGCTTCCAGCTCTCCTGCGAGATCAGCGGGCGCAGACGATGGCGCAGGCGCGGCGGTTGCGCGGAGTCGGGCGAATGCATGCCGCCATTGTCGCACGCGTTGCCATGGGCGGGCGTCGCCGCGCCGCGACCGTTGTCGTGGCGCTCAGGGCGTGTCACCCATTCCCGAGTATGCCGCGCGGCCTGCCAGACCCAACCCGAAGGGCCGCGCTTGCGCGCGCCCGTGGCCGCGTCATCGCGCGGGCGTGGACGCTTGCCACAGGCACGCGCAAGCGCGGCGCGGCATGCTCGGGGAGTGGTGGCCCCCCTAGCGCAGCGCCGCCAGCAGCGCCTGCGGATCGCCGTCGTTGGGGGCGGCGGGAATGCCGAGCAGGCGGGTCAGCAGCGGGTAGACGTCGACGTTGTCGATCGGCGCCAGGGTGACGCCCTGGCGGAACGCCGGGCCACGGGCGACGAACACCGCGCGCATCGACGGCAGTGCCGGGTCGTAGCCGTGGGAGCCGCGCAGGCTGCGCGGCTTCTCGGCGATGCGCGCACGCGGCAGCGCATCCCAGCCCTCGTGCATCTGGCACACGATCGGCGGGATGCGCGGATTGCTGCCGTAGTGCCAGCGCGCCGGCAGTTCGCCCTTGCGCCAGCAGTCGTACTGCGGATGCGCGCCGAGCAGGCGCGCCTCGGCCGCGGCCTCCTGGCCCGGGCGCGGAACGATGCCCACCGACTGCCCGTAGCTGATCACCGTGACCTGTTGCGGCGGGACCATCTCCTCGACCGCCAGCACCTGCTTGGGCGGTACCGCGGCCATGCCGTGGTCGGAGACCAGCACCAGGTTGATCCGGCCCAGTTCGCCGCGCTGCGCCAAGCCGTCGAGCAGATGTCCGATCGCCGCATCGATCCTGGTGACGGCCTGCGCGTATTCCCGCGACTCCGGGCCATGCTCGTGGCCGGCTTCGTCCACCTGTTCGAAGTACAGGGTCAACAGCTGCGGACGCGGTGCGCTGGGATCGTCGAGCCAGCCCAGCACCTGGTCGACCCGCGCGTCCGGCGGCATGTCCGCGTCGAAGGCCTGGCGGCGGCTGGGGCGCACGCCCTGGATGGCCGCCTCGCTGCCCGGCCAGGCCCAGGTCGCCGCGTGCAGGCCGGCCTTCTCGACGCCGATCCAGATCGGCTCGCCGCCCCACCAGCGGCCATCGCTGACCGCGGCGCGATCGCTGAGCTGGAACGTGCCCAGCAGCGGGTCCTGCATGCTGTTGTGGACGATGCCGTGATGGTCCGGGCGCAGCCCGGTGGCGATGGTGTAGTGGTTGGGGAAGGTCAGCGACGGATAGGAGGGCGTCATCCACTGCGCGCGCACGCCGTCGTGGACCATGCGGCTCAGGTTCGGGGTGATGCCGCGATCGAGCATGTCCGCGCGCAGGCCGTCGATCGAGATCAGCAGCACCGGCGTGGGCAGCCTCGCCGGTGCGGCGGCGCTGGGTGCGGCGGCCGCGTGCGGCGACGTGGAGGGGGTGGAGGCGCAGGCACCGAGCAGCAGGGTGGCGCAGACGAGCGTGGAACGCAGGACGGAGGACATCATCGCGGCATCATAAGGCGCGGACGGTGACGTGGCGAAGACAGCGCCTGCGGCGCGCGTGCATCGGTATCCGGGGCGCGCGATGCCGCAGCGCTTGCGGCGTCGCCGCCGCCGCCGCAGGCTGCGACGCTCAGC
>NZ_AQOI01000008.1:0-603 GCF_000364665.1 Xanthomonas sp. SHU 199 | reverse complement strand
CGCTGGAGCCGCACCGCCTGGCGGCCACGCTCAGCGGCGGCGAGGCGATGCGGGTGGCGCTGATCGGCGCCTGGCTGGCCGAGGCCGATGCGCTGATCCTGGACGAGCCGACCCTGCACCTGGACGCGGCGCAGCGGCAGCGCCTGCGCGAGGCGCTGCAGCGCTGGCCGGGCGGCCTGCTGGTGATCAGCCACGATGCGCTGCTGCTGCAGGACATGCAGCGCACGCTGGAACTGTCGCCAGGCGGGCTGCGTGACTACGGCGGCGACTACGCGTTCTACCTGCAGTGCCGGGCGCGCGAGCGCGAGGCCGCGCAGGCCGAACTGGCGCAGCACAAGCTGCAGCACGCGCGCGACAACGCTGCCTGGCAGGCGCAGCACGATCGACAGCAGCGGCGCAGTGCGCGCGGGCGGCAGCAGGCCGGCACGGCCAACCAGGCGCCGATCCTGCTCGGCCGGCAGAAGCAACGCAGCCAGGACAGTGCCGGCAAGCGGGTGCGCGATCATCAGGTCACGCAGGCGCGCAGCCTGGAGCGCATCGCCGAGGCCGCGCGTCAGGTACAGCCCGACGCACCGGTGGCGCTGTTCGCGCCGCCGCCGGCCG
>NZ_AQOI01000007.1:0-8122 GCF_000364665.1 Xanthomonas sp. SHU 199 | reverse complement strand
CTCGCGCCGCTCGACCCGCTGGCGGTCGGCGCCTGGCAACGCAGGCAACTGCTGTTCGACGCCACGCCGCTGGCACAGGTGCTGGAAGAGCTCTCGCGCTACCGACACGACCGGGTCCTGGTGCGCGATGCGCGCCTGCGCGCATTGCCGGTCTCCGGATCGCTGGACGTCGCCGACCCCGAGCGCGCGCTGCGTACCTTGCTCGACAGCCTCAACCTGGAGGCGCTCGACCTGGGAGTGGTCACCCTCGTGCACCGAGGTACGACGGAGGCGGCCACTGCCGCCGGCGCACAGAGCATGAACTCGAGATAAACAAGACCGGGCAGAGGACAAGACCAGGCCGTCGCGGCTGGGGGATCGGCCGGGACGAGCCCGTCTAAGCAGGAAAGAACGGAATGCGTTTCGTTCTCATCAAATATCTTCCTGCCCAGCGACCGTATGCCCATCCACCGCTCCACCGCCCGCCCCCGTCCCGCGCCGCGTCTCGCCCTGCTCAGCAGTACCCTCACCCTGATGTTGCTCAGCGCCGGAGCCCTGGCCCAGGTGCCGCGCGCGCCCGGCAGCACGGCGGCGTCGGTCCGCCATGCGATCGATCTGGAGGCGCAGCCGCTGCCGCAGGCGTTGCTGAAACTCTCCGCGCAGACCGGCCTGCAGGTGCTGTACGCCGGCCAGATCGCAGATGGAGCGAACGCCCCCGCGGTGAAAGGCGACTACAGCGCCGAACAGGCGCTGCAACGCCTGCTGCAGGGCAGCGGCCTGGTCGCACGGCGCACCGGCACTCGGGCGATGACGCTGGAGCGCGCCGCGGCACCCGCCGGGGCGATCGTCACCGATACGCTGCGCGTGGCCGGCGACGACCGCAGTGCCGGCGGCGACGTCCACGACCAGCGCGGCCGCGACGCGGTGTACGACCTGGACCTGTCCAGCGCGTACATCAGTCGCACCGAGGTGGAACGCTACAAGGGCGCCACGCCGTCGGATCTGGTCAACGGCGTCGCCGGCGTGTTCAGCGGCGATGCGCGCAACAGCGGCGCGCTGGATCTCAACATCCGCGGCATCCAGGGGCCGGGCCGGGTGCCGGTGAGCATCGACGGTACCGAGCAGGCGCTGACCGTGTGGCGCGGATACAACGGCGCCAGCAATCGCAACTACATCGATCCGCTGCTGATCGGCGGCATCCAGATCCTCAAGGGACCGTCGCTGACACGCAACGTCGCCACCGGTATCGGTGGCGCGATGGTGATCGACACCCTGGACGTGGACGACGTGCTCGAGACCGGTCAGCGCATCGGCGGCGAAGTGCGTGTGGAAGGCAGCAGCAACGCGGTGGCGCCGCGGCTGCCGCGGCTGCACACCGGCCAGGACTACCGCACGGTGACCGGCTTCCCGCAGAACGCGCCGAACGCACCCTACGAGGATCGCACCCTGCAGGTGCAGCCGCGCCACGGCGGTGGCGGCGACAACGTGTTCTCCGGAGAGGACCTCGCCTACCGTCTGGCGCTGGGCTGGCGCCCCGCCGACTCCGTGGACCTGTTCGCCGCCTACGCCTATCGCGACCGCGGCAACTACTATGCCGGCAGGCACGGCGCCGGCTACTACAGCCGCTCGCGCGGCTCCTCCGCCGACGACTACATCCTGTCGATGGCCAACTACTGGCGGCCCGGCGACGAGGTCGCCAATACCTCCAGCCAGATGGAATCGTGGCTGTTCAAGCTCGGCTGGCGGCCAAGCGAGGCGCAGGCGCTGCAACTGGGCTATCGCGACAGCCTCTCGCACTACGGCGAGGTGATGCCTTCGCGGATCATCGAATCGGCGAACCGCGCTGCGATCCAGTGGCCGCTGAGCCGGGTCGATGCGCAGGCCTGGAACCTGCGCTACACCTGGCACCCGGCCGACAGCCGCTGGCTCGACCTCGACGCCACGCTGTGGCGCACCGACACCGCCAGCGCCACCTACACCGCCGGCGGCTTCCCCAACTATGCGCAAGGGCCTGACAACCCGCTGCTCAGGAACACGGCCCTGGCCAATGCGCGCAACGACCGCACCGGGCTCACCGCGAGCAACCGCGTCCGCCTGGCCGATGGCCTCGATCTGAGCGTCGGCGGCAGCGTGCAGCACGAGCGCCTGCGCTCGGACGACGCCTATTTCGGCGTCAGCGATGGCTGGCGCATGTATCCGCGCGCGGGCCGGCGCCAGGAAAGGCAGGCCTACTTCAACGTGGAATGGCGGCCGCTCGAGCGGCTGGCGCTGAGCGCCGGCGCGCGCTACGCCACGTACTGGGCGTTCGACGACTTCCTGGCCGCGCACGCCGGGCAACTGCGACAGTCGCTGGTCGACGGCTACGAGATCAGCTATCGCACCACCCAGACCTACACCCAGGCCGAACGCGAGGCGTTGATCGCCGACCAGCTTGCCGGCAATCGCGAACTGCTGGACCTGGAGATCATCACCCATGAGGAGTACGACGCCATCGCCGCCGACCTGCTGCAGAACGTGCCGACCCAGTACGACGTGCAGCACAAGGCGCCATGGCAGGCCGATGCGCACGGCCGCTACACCAAGGCCGGCAATGCCTGCCTAAACGGATCGCTGGATGCGCTGCCCGGCACACTCGGGCAGACGTGCCTGGCCAGCCCCGTCGTCAGCACCGGCGACGCCAGGGCGCGCCGCCGCAAGGACCACGGCTGGATGCCGTTCTTCTCGGCGACGCTGGATTTCAGCGATGTCAGCAGGGCGTATCTGCGCTACAGCGAGACCTTGCGCTTCCCCAGCATGTTCGAGAGCACGGTTGCGTTCTCCGCCTCGCTCAATCCCTGGGACCTGAAACCCGAACACGCCCACACCTGGGAACTGGCCTACGTCCAAGACCTGGGCGCGCTGCTCGGCGCGGACACCACCGCCGACGTCAAGCTGGCCTACTACGCCATCAAGACCCGCGACGTGATCGAACGCGACGCGCAGTTCAAGTTCGACAACATCGACAAGCAGACCATCCGCGGCCTGGAGCTGCAGGGCCGCTACGACGACGGCCGCCTGTTCATCGATCTGGGGGTGAACTACACGCTGAAGAACGAAGTCTGCGACGAGACCACGGCAGCGCTGCTGTCCAGCAACAACGGCTATGTCATCGGCAGCGGCCGGATCGTGCCGACCTGCGTGGACTACGGCTTCGTCGGCGGCTACCTGCTCACCCAGAGCACGCCGAAGCTGTCGGCGAGTTGGTCGCTGGGCACGCGCCTGTTGCAGCGGCGCCTGGAGCTGGGCAGCCGCCTGACCTACTACCGGCAGTATCGCAATCCGGATCTGGAATGGTTCCGCGAGAACTCCGTGCAAGGCGGCGACGGCCGCCTGGTCTACACCTTCAACGTGCCCTTCTCCTGGGGCACCACGCTGCTGCTGGACGCCTACGCCCGCTATGCGCTGCGCAAGAACCTGAGCATCGAACTGGGCGCGACCAACCTCACCGATCGCTACTACGTCGACCCGGCCACCCGCTCCACGGTGGCCGCCCCCGGACGCACGCTGAAACTCAGCATGACCGGGAGATTCTGATCTCCCGCACGCCGTTCAAGGAGTGTGATTCGAACCGGACACGGACGTCCTTCCTCGTTCCAAACCAACCAGAAGGATCCATCGCATGAACATGAAACGTCCTCACGCCGCACTGCTGGGCCTGGCCATCGCCAGCGTACTGGGCAGCGCGCACGCAGCCCCGTTCCTGGGCAAGTCGAGCAACGAAAGCTACGTCAAGGTCGGCGAATCCACCGTCAACGGCGGCCCGCACCGTGCCGGCCAGGCCGGCATCGCGGTGAACTCGACCGGCCTGGACAAGCCGGTGGACTTCAAGGGGCTCTCGATGTACGGCGGCGTCGGCTCGGTCAAGGTGCTGAACTTCCCGTACAGCGGCGCACCGAGCAGCCACGACAACCTCGGCGTGTTCGCCTTCTCCCAGGTCGGCAGCCAGGACGTGTGGTTCGGCGAGTGGTACTCGCGCAAGGACAACGCCGATGGCCTGAACACGCACACGGTGTACTTCGTCGGCGACAAGCCGGACAGCAGCGTGCCCAGCGCCGGCACCGCCACCTACAGCATGGTCGGCATCAACGACTACAGCGCCGGCAACCAGTTGACCGGCACCTTCACCGCCAACTTCGGCACCGGCCGCCTGACCGGCTCGATCCAGAACAACGCCGGCTTCGCGGTCAACATCGGCACGGCCAGCATCAACAGCAACGCCAGCATCTCCGGCAGCAACGCCATCGCCCGCCAGTCCGGCAGCGTGGTCGCAGCCAACGGCGCGGTGTCCGGCCAGTTCTACGCCAACCAGGCCGCGCTGGCCGGCATCGCCGACTTTGCCGGGGTGAAGTACGACACCGCCTTCGGCGGCGCCAAGCAGTAATCCGTCTGCGCGGCACGTCCGCGCCTTTCGATCCGTACCCGGGCAGGACCAGCCACGACCATGCCAGTCCTGCTCCGCTTTCGCACCAGTTGCTCGATGCCTTGCATTTCTTCCGCGCGCCGACGGCGCGCACGCACGCTTGTCGCACTGACGGCCTGCCTCGCGTGGCTGGCGGCCGCGCCGTGCGCGATGGCGCAGGCGCAGGACGATACCCGACGCCTGCTCGAACAGCGCGACCAGGGCCAGGCGCTCGAACGCGAACGCGCGCTGGTGCAGGAGCCGGCCACCGGCGAGCGACCGAGCATCGTCGTCGACGGCATGTCCTACGTCGTCGCGCCGACCGCCAACGACGTCGGCCGCGCGCTGTACCTGTCGCTTCAGAACAAACAATGGCCGGCCGTGCAGCGGTTCCTCGCCGAATACCTGACCCTGCCCGAGCGCGACCCGCTGCTGGTGCATTACGCGCAGGGCGCGGTGGCGCGCAACCGCGGCCGCTACGGCGACGCCGAGCGGGAGTACCGCGCGCTGCTGAAGTTGCAGCCGGACTTCCTGCCCGGGCGTCTGGAACTGGCGCGGGTGCTGTTCGAGGACCAGCAGGACCGCGAGGCCGAACAGGCGTTCGCAGCCATTGCCGCCTCGATCGACGCTGGCGATCCCAGGACCGAGGGTGTGCGCAACACCATCGCCGGCTTCCGCCAGGCCTTGGCCAACCGGCGCGACTGGAACGGCACCTTCGCGCTGGGACCGGCCTGGAGCGACAACGTCAATCGCACCTCGGCCAGTTCCATCTGCCTGCTGCCGCTGGAAGGGCGCTGCTACTTCAGCCGCAGCACGCCCACGGCGATCGTCGCCTTCGGCGCCGACTACGATGCCAGCGCCGAACGGCGCCTGCCGCTGCGCGGTCACCATGGGCTGTACCTGCGCACGCTGCTGTTCGGCCAGAGCTATCGCGACAACGGCGCCTACAACGAACTCACCGCGCTGACCCAGGCCGGTTACAGCTATCGCAGCGGCCGCCACAGCCTGGCGCTGGCGCCCTCGTTCGATTACTACGCGCTGGGCAACCAGGCGCTGTATGGCGCCTGGGGCGTGCATGCGGAATGGAGTTGGAGCCTGTCGCCGCGGTCGCTGGTCAAGCTGGAAGGCGACTGGAAGGACATGCGCTACCGCCGCCGCGCTTACGCCGCCAGCTACGACGCGATCGTGCGCGGCGCCTCGGCCACCTATTTCCGCAGCCTGGATGCGCGCTGGACCGTGTTCGCCGGGGTCGACGCCAGCGACACTGCCGCCGTGCAGGACACCGAGGCGTACCTGCAGCGCGGCGTCCGCCTGGGCGGTTCGCGGCAATGGCCGGGAGGCATCGACGCCACCGTGTTCGCCTCCTACCGGCTGCGCGACTACGGCGCCTACAGCGCGGTCCTGCGCGCACGCCGCCACGATGCCGAGCGCACCTACACCCTGGTGCTGCGCGCGCCGCGCCTGGCGGTCGGCGGCTTCGTGCCGCTGCTGACGCTGCGCCACAACCGCGTGCGCAGCAACGTCGACTGGCTGTACGGCTACGAGCGCAACACCATCAACCTGAAACTGGAGCGCGCCCTGTGACGCACACGCCGTCGCCACCCGTTATCGCCCCCTCCCCCGCGCCGAGCCGCGCGCAGCGCCTGAAGGCCGCCACCGCGCAGGCGCATACCCGGCTGGACCGGCGCATCATGGCCGCGCAACCGTTCGCCTCGCGCGACAACTACGCGCGCTTCCTGCAGGTGCAATACCGGTTCCATTGCGACATGGAGCGCATCTACGCCAACCCGGTGCTGGCCAGCGTGGTGCCGGACCTGGCGCAGCGCCGGCGTCTGCCAGCGCTCGTGGCCGACCTGCACGACCTGGGCGTTGCGCTTCCCGCCGACCACGCCACCGCGCCCGGCAGCGCCGGCCACCCCACCCAGGTCGCTGCGCTGGGCTGGCTGTACGTGGCCGAAGGCTCCAACCTGGGTGCGGCGATCCTGGCCAGGCTGGCGGCGAAACTGGGCCTGCACGAGCAGTTCGGCGCGCGCCATCTGGCCGGGCACGAGGACGGGCGCGCGCAGCACTGGCGCCAGTTCGTCGCCGCGCTCGACCGCCTGGCGCTCGATGCCGGGCAGGAACAGGCGGTGATCGCCGCCGCGCGCAGCGCGTTCGCGCAGGTGCAGGCGTACGTGGACCTGCACCTGCCGGCGACGCCGCAATGAGGCCGATGCCGCCGTGGAGGCGACCGTGCACCTGAGCCGCGCGCTGTGGTGCGGCCTGGGCCTGCTGATGCTGGCATTGGGCCTGATCGGCGCCGTGCTGCCGGTGATGCCGACCACCATTTTCCTGATCTTGGCAGCGTACTGTTTTTCGCGCTCCTCGCCGCGGCTGGACGCCTGGCTGCTGGCGCATCCGCGCTACGGCGCGACGCTGCGCCTGTGGCGCGAGCAGGGCGCCATCACGCGCCGCGGCAAGTGGCTCGCCGCCAGCGGCATGGCGCTGGGCTATCTGCTGTTCTGCTGCGGCGCGCATCCCGGCGCGACGCTGGCGCTCGGCGTCGGCGCGCTGATCGCCGCCAGCGCCGCCTTCGTGCTGACCCGCCCTGCGCCGCGCGACGCGCCACCACCGCGCTGAATACCGTCCCGCCGCGCCGCCCTCCTACCACGCCGCCTCCCAGCCCATGACCACTATCGCCCCCATCTCCCCCATCGCACCGCGTCCAGCCGACCTCAGCGCCTGGCAGATGTTCCTGCATGCCGACCTGGTGGTGCAGGCGGTGATGATCGGCCTGGTCGTCGCTTCGGTCGCGACGTGGACGGTGCTCCTGGCCAAGCACCGGGAACTGGCGCGCGCCGGCGCGGCGCTGCAGGCCGCGCGCGCGGCGCTGCGGGGTTCGCAGCGGCTGCGCGAGACCGAGGCGCAGCCGGCGTTGGACACGCCTGCCGCCCGCGCGCTGCTGCAGGAAGCGCGCGCTGAACTGCAGCAGTCCAGCGGCCTGCGCGACGCGGCAGGGATCAAGGAACGGCTGGCTTCGCGCCTGGAGCGGGTGGAACTGGACCACGCGCGACAGTGGCGCCAGGGCATCGGGCTGCTTGCCAGCATCGGCGCCACCGCACCATTCGTCGGCCTGTTCGGCACGGTGTGGGGCATCATGCGCAGCTTCGTCGGCATCGCCCGCGCCAATACCACTACCCTGGCGGTGGTGGCGCCAGGCATCGCCGAAGCGCTGCTGGCGACGGCGCTGGGCCTGGTCGCGGCGATTCCGGCAGTGATGTTCTACAACCACCTCGCGCGGCGCCTGGGCGGGCTGCGCCAGCGCCTGGGCGATCTGTCGGCCGGTGTGCAGCAACTGGTGTCGCGCGACCTGGACCGCCTCCACGCCGACGCGCCGGCAGCGGCCGACGCCGCCGCCACGCGATGAGGCCGGCCATGGCGATCCGCACCGCACGCGACGACGACGACACCCTCGAAGAACAGCACGCGATCAACGTGACGCCGTTGATCGACGTGATGCTGGTGCTGCTGATCGTGTTCATGATCGCCGCACCACTGGCGACAGTGGAGGTGCCGGTCGAGCTGCCGGCCAGCGGCGCCGCGGCCGGCGCGCCCGACCGCGACCCGATTCTTCTGACCCTGGGCGCGGACCTGAGCCTGCGCCTGGACGAGCAGCCGATCGCCGCGCAGGCGCTGCGGCCGGCGCTGGACCGACGCAGCGGCGGC
>NZ_AQOI01000006.1:0-52317 GCF_000364665.1 Xanthomonas sp. SHU 199 | reverse complement strand
TGCCGCCTCGCGCGTGCGCGTGGCCGGCCTGCAGCCGGGGCCGATGCGCACCGCCTTGCGCGCCCGCGCCTACACCCATCAAGAAGACCGCGACGCGGTCGATCCGGCGCGCTACGCCGGCGCCTGCGTCGACCTGCTGTCGCCCGCCGGCGCCGCGCACCGCGGCGCAATCTGGAATCCCCTGGCATGACCATCCTGTCGGCAGCGCTGCTGCTGTTCCTGATCCTCGACCCGCTGGGCAACATTCCGGTGTTCCTCAGCGTGCTCAAGCCGCTGCCGGCGCGGCGCCAGCGCGTCGTGCTGGCGCGCGAACTGCTGATCGCGCTGGGCGTGCTGATGGGCTTCCTGTGGGGCGGCAAGTACGCCCTGGAAGTGATGCACCTGCGCCAGGAATCGGTGGCGATCGCCGGCGGCATCGTGCTGTTCCTGATCGGCATCCGCATGATCTTCCCGCGCCCGGAAGGGCTGATGGGCGAGATTCCCGACGGCGAACCCTTCATCGTGCCGCTGGCCATCCCGCTGGTGGCCGGCCCTTCCGGCATGGCCGCGGTGATGCTGATGGGCAGCAACGAGCCGACCCGCCTGGGCGAATGGAGCCTGGCGCTGATCCTGGCCTGGCTGGCGACCTCGGCCCTGCTATTCTCGGGCACGCTGCTGTACAAGCTGCTCGGCATGCGCGTGCTGACCGCGGTCGAGCGGCTGATGGGCATGTTGCTGGTGGCGATCTCGGTGCAGATGTTCCTGGACGGGCTCAGCGCCTATCTGAAGCTGCCGGTCGCCGGCTGAGGCCGCATCGCGGCCGAGTCGGGGGCGCCGTGGGGACGGCGCGCTGGCCCCGGGCGGGCCTCGCTTCGAGCACGCCAGGCTGCTTGCTGCTGCCCCCTCGGGCGGCACGGGTAGGGGGGGCGTGGCCGGCGGCGGTCCCGGGCGGCCTTCCGTGCCTGTCCCGGCGTTGTCTCCGAAGCCCGCCAGGACTGGGATCGACGTCTTCTGATGTCCGCTTGTGCCGCGCTGTCACGATTTGGCAACAAATTGGCCCTATGGTGTTAAACTCATGTTAACCCTTGCGGGGAATCGGCAAGGGTGACCAGCCCCCTCATTCCGCGGTTGTGCGTCCGTATCCCGCACGGCCTGCCATGCGCATTTCGTCAAACTCCATCGAGGCTATTGCAATGATTCAACCCCGTCTGCGGATGTCCAAGCTCACTCTGGGCCTCGTTGCGGCGCTGGCCGCGGCGCCGGTGTTCGCCCAGAGCACCTCCGCCGGTGTCGGCGGTGTGGTGACCCACGGCGGCCAGCCGGTCGCCGGCGCCGAGGTGACCATCACGCACGTCGAGTCGGGCACGGTCAGCCGCGCCACCACCGATGCCGCCGGTCGCTACAACGCGCGCGGCCTGCGCGTCGGCGGTCCGTACAGCATCACCATCACCAAGTCGGGCGACGGCACCAAGACCGAAGACGGCGTGTACCTGAGCGTCAACCAGAACGCCACCATCAACGCCGACCTGACCGGCGACATGGCTGCGCCGACCACTCTGGAGACGGTCAACGCGGTCGCCATCGCCACCGGCTCGGAAGTGTTCAGCGCCACCAAGATGGGCTCGGGCACCAACGTCGGCCGCGAGCAGATCGAAGCGCTGCCGTCGATCAACGGCAACATCCAGGACTACATGCGCCTGGATCCGCGCGTGGCCTTCGTCGATCGCGCCTCGGGCACGATCAGCGCCGGCGGCCTGAACCCGCGCTACAACTCGATCAACATCGACGGCGTTTCGGCCAGCGACACCTTCGGCCTGGAAGGCAACAACATGACCACCCGGCGTCAGCCGGTGTCGATGGAGGCGATCGAAGCCATCGACGTCAACCTGTCCAACTACGACGTCAGCATCGCCAGCGCCGCCGGCGCCACCGTCAACGCGGTGACCAAGTCCGGTACCAACGAGTTCCACGGTTCGGTGTACGGCAGCTATCGCGATGGCGACTGGTTCGGCGACAACCCAGACGGCAGCAAGTTCAACGGCTTCACCAAGGAGAAGACCTACGGCGCGACCTTCGGCGGCCCGATCGTCAAGGACAAGCTGTTCTTCTTCGCCAACTACGAGAAGTTCCAGCAGGACGCGCCGGGCCTCGACCTGGGCAGCACCGCGCTGGGCAAGGCCAACGCCAAGTACGGCATGGCCGACGTGACCCGCGCCCAGCAGATCGCCAAGAACTACGGCTTCGACGCCGGCACCCTGGACAGCGATGGCAACACCGACCTGAAGGAATACGCGCTCAAGCTGGACTGGAACATCAGCGACAACCACCGCGCCAGCTTCCGCTACAGCAAGCTCGACCAGAGCAAGCTGCGCATCAATGGTGCCGGCAACTCCAGCCAGGCCTCGCTGAGCTCGTACTGGTACCAGCACGAGAAGTCGGTCGAGAGCTACGTCGGCCAGCTGTTCAGCGACTGGTCCGAGAACTTCTCCACCGAGTTCAAGGTGTCCTACCGCGACTACTCCGCGATCCGCGTGGTGCCGACCAACGCGCCGAGCATCGCCGTGTACTTCGACGGTTCGGTCGCCAACCCGACCGGCGACGTGCTGTTCCTGGGCACCGAGACCAACTCGCAGGGCAACATCCTCACCACCAAGACCTGGAACTACTACGGTGCGGGCACCCTGACCCTGGACAACCACAACCTGAAGTTCGGCGTCGACTACAGCACCAACGACATCTACAACCTGTACGGCCGCAACACCTGGGGCGTGTACACCTTCTTCGGCCTGGACAACTTCGCCAGCGGCCGCTGGAGCTCGTACCAGCTCAACCAGGAGCGTAGCCCGGGTTCGATCGCGGCCGACTACAAGAACAGCAACCTCGGCCTGTTCGTGCAGGACACCTGGTACGTCAACAACAACCTGACCCTGACCCTGGGTCTGCGTGGCGATCGCGCGAGCGTGAGCCCGGATCCGACCTACAACGCCGCGGCGCAGGCCTACTTCGGCTACGACAACAGCAAGATCTTCAACGGCGATTTCCTGATCCAGCCGCGCGTCGGCTTCAACTACACCTTCGACACCGACCGTCCGACCCAGCTGCGCGGTGGCGTGGGCCTGTTCCAGGGCGATGCGCCGCAGGTGTGGATCGGCAACAGCTACTCCAACACCGGCTTCAACTACAACGCCTACAGCTACACCGCCTACAACCCGGCCCTGCCGTTCAGCGCCAACAAGGACACCCAGCCGGTCCCGACCACGCCGGGTTCCGCGACCCAGGGCGTGAGCTTCGTCGGCAACGACTTCAAGCTGCCGTCGCTGTACAAGGCCAACCTGGCCCTGGATCACGAACTGCCGTGGTACGGCATCGTGGCCTCGGCCGAGCTGCTGGTGACCAAGGTCAACAACGGCCTGTACTACAAGAGCCTGAACATCGGTCGCGTCAACAGCCCTGGCCAGGATCCGAGCCCGGCCTACTACGGTCCGGATGGCCGCGCGCTGTACTGGAACCCGGCGCAGACCGGTCGTCCGTGGGCCACTGGCAACAACCGCTACAACCGCAATCCGGCGTATAGCGACGTCTACCTGATCGACAACACCGACAAGGGCAAGACCCAGCAGTTCACCGTGTCGCTGTCCAAGCCGTTCAGCGAAGGCGGCGACTGGTCCTGGACCCTGGGCTACACCTACACCCACGCCACCGAAGTCGGTTCGCTGACCAGCTCCACCGCCAGCTCGGGCTGGGGCTACCAGTACGCCTTCAACGCCAACTCGGAAACCGAGAACACCTCGCGCTACGAGATCAAGGACCGGATCTCCGGCTCGCTGGACTGGAAGCACATGTTCTTCGGCGACTACGAGACCCGCGTGGGTCTGGTCTACGAAGGCCGCAGCGGCCGTCCGTACAGCTACGTGTTCAACGGCGACGCCAACGGCGACGGTCGTTCGACCAACGACCTGTTCTACGTGCCGAAGGGCCCGGGCGACGTGCTGTTCGGCACGCTGAGCAACACCGGTGCGTTCACCGCCAACCCGGCGCTGCAGCAGCAGTTCTTCGACTGGCTGGCCAAGAACCCGCAGCTGGCCAAGTACGCCGGCAGCTACGCCCCGGCCAACGGCTTCCGTTCCGGCTGGATCAACACCTTCGACGTGCGCATCACCCAGCAGCTGCCGGGCTTCTTCAAGGGCCACAAGTCCGAGGTCTGGCTGGACATCCAGAACGTGGGCAACCTGCTGAACAAGAAGTGGGGCCGGATCTACGACTACGGCTTCTACGCCGACGCCCGCGTCGCCAACCTGCAGGGCATCTACCAGGGCAAGTACGTGTACAACACCCTGTACACCGACCAGCCGACGGCCGCCAATGCCGACGCCGACGGCTTCAACACCGGCGTGTCGCAGTGGTCGCTGCAGCTGGGCTTCCGCTATCAGTTCTGATCGCGGCGCACGCTAGCTGAAGCGTTGGAAACGGCCGGGGCGACCCGGCCGTTTTCTTTTTGTGGGGGCTGACGTTAAAGTCGCCGGCTGACGACACCGACAAGACATTCGATATGACGACCAGCAATACGGCGGCGCGCGCGCTGCCGGTAGTGGATGCGCGGATCTACCCGCGCGGCGGCCTGGACATCCTCTCGCGCGTGGAAGTGGCGCGCCTGCGCGATGCCTCCAGCGGCGGCCTGCACGAACTGCTGCGGCGCTGCGCGCTGGCGGTGCTGACCAGCGGCAGCGCCTCGGACGATCCGCGCGCGGCGCGCGATCTGTATCCCGACTTCGACATCCAGGTGGTGCAGCGCGACCGTGGCGTGCGCATCGACCTGCTCAACGCGCCGGCGATGGCCTTCGTCGACGGCGAGATCATCAATGGCGTGGCCGAGCTGCTGTTCGCCGTGGTCCGCGACCTGGCCTACATGGCCATCGAGCTGGGCCCCGAATCCAGCACCGACCTGCAGTCCAGCGAAGGCATCACCAATGCGGTGTTCGGCCAGTTGCGCAATGCGCGCATCCTGCAGCCGACCGATCCCAAGCTGGTGGTGTGCTGGGGCGGCCATTCGATCTCGCGCGACGAGTACCTGTACACCAAGCAGGTCGGCTACGAGCTGGGCCTGCGCGGGCTGGACATCTGCACCGGTTGCGGCCCGGGCGCGATGAAGGGGCCGATGAAGGGCGCCACCATCGCCCATGCCAAGCAGCGAAAGCACGACAACCGCTACATCGGCGTGACCGAGCCGGGCATCATCGCCGCCGAGTCGCCGAACCCGATCGTCAACCACCTGGTGATCATGCCGGACATCGAGAAGCGCCTGGAGGCCTTCGTCCGCATCGGCCACGGCATCATCGTGTTCCCCGGCGGTGTCGGCACCGCCGAGGAGATCCTGTATCTGCTCGGCATCCTGCTGCGCGAGGAGAACCGCGACCTGCCGTTCCCGCTGATCCTCACCGGCCCGACCATCGCCGCGCCGTATTTCGAGCAGATCGACCGCTTCCTGCGCCTGACCCTGGGCGAAGTGGCCACCTCGCGCTACGAGATCGTGGTCGGCGATCCGGTGGCGGTGGCGCGCAAGATGGCTGCCGGCATCCAGCACGTGCGCACGCACCGCAAGGAGCAGAAGGACGCGTTCTACTTCAACTGGTCGGTCGACATCCCGCTGGAGTATCAGCGTCCGTTCGAGCCGACCCACGAGGCGATGGCCGCGCTGGATCTGCACCATGGCCGTCCGCCGCATGCGCTGGCCGCGGACCTGCGTCGCGCCTTCTCCGGCATCGTCGCCGGCAATGTCAAGGAAGACGGCATGCGCCGTATCGAGCAGCATGGCCCGTTCGAGATCCACGGCGATGCGGACATGATGCAGGCCCTGGACGAGTTGCTGCGCGCCTTCGTCGAACAGCGCCGCATGAAGATCTCCGGCGAGTATCGGCCCTGCTACCGGGTCATGGCCTGAGTCCGATCCGGATCGTCGCGACGAACCAGGCGCCATCGCTGGCAGTGTGCAGCGAGGCGCCTTCCAGGCTGTCCAGGCGCGTGCGCAGCGCCGACAGGCCGACGCGGTGACCGCGGCCGATATGCGGCGACAGGCCGCCTATCGGCACCGGGTTGCGCACGCTGATCTCCAGGGCGCCGTCGCGTTCGCCGATGGCGATGCCGATCTCGCCGCCCTCGGCACTGCATTCGATGCCGTGGTGCACGGCGTTCTCCAGTAGCGGTTGCAGCGACAGCCGCGGAATCCGCACCGGTGCCGGCGCCTCCGGCACCTCCCAATGGACGCGCAGGCGTGGCCCGAAGCGGATCGCCTCGATGTCCAGGTAACGCCTGGCCAGGTCGATCTCGTCCTGCAGGTCGACCAGGTCCGGCGCGGCCAGCGCGGCGCGGAACAGATCCGACAGATCCATCAGCAGTTGTTCCACCTGTTGCGGTTGCCGGTGCACCAGCATCACCGCGGTATTGAGCGTGTTGAACAGGAAGTGCGGCTGCACGCGCGCGGTCAGTGCGTCGATCTCCGCCTGCTTGGCGCGTTCGACCAGTTGCTTGATGCGCACGTGGTTGTGCAGCGCGGCCATGCCGAGCAGGCCGATCAGCAGGGCGATGCCGGACAACTGCAGCGACAGCGTCAGCCATGCGCGGTCGGAGAGCTGCCAGTAGTCGCCGAAGCCATAGAGAATCACGCCGCTGATCAGCCAGGTCAGCGCCTGCATCAGGCCCAGTGTGGCCACGGTGATGGACAGGAAGCCGCATCCGGCCAGCGCCCGGCGCAACAGCAGCAGGCTCGCCAGGGTCAGCAGCGCGACCCACTGGATGCCCAGCGACGCCAGCCCGAAGTAGACCCAGCGGCTCCCTGCCATGCCCGTGCCCGGGACCGGGGTCAGGGCCAGGATGGCCGCGATGCACTCGCCGGCCATCACGATCCAGATCAGGGTCGAGGGTTGCTTGAGGACCTGGAGCTGGTCCTTGGAGTAGGCGGAGGCGGGCATCGGGGCGGAAGGCGGTGGGGCAGGGCCGAGGTGCATCATGCCGGCTGGCGCCCTGCCGCGCACGGTCCGTCCACTCCCCCATATCCGCCATCCGTCGGCAACGGCTGGCGCGGTCGCGGTCCGGCCGCTAGCGTGGCCGGCGGGAGAATCTGGGGAAGGATATGGCTGTTCCTTGCGCGCGTGGCCTTGCCGAACGGACGCAGCGTGGTTTCACGCTGGTGGAATTGATGGTCACCGTGGCGGTGCTGGCGATCATCATGGCGCTGGCGGTGCCCAGTTTCACCGGTCTGATCCGCAGCAACCGCTTGACCGGCGCCGCCAACGAGCTGATCGCCGCGGTGCAGTTGACGCGCTCGGAGGCGGTGCGCCTGAACGGTGGCGTCAGCCTGTGCCGCAGCGACGATGGTGCGACCTGCGCCAGCGGCGGCAACTGGACCCGCTACCTGACCGTGGCCCGCGACGGCACCGTGCTGCGCAGCACGACCCTGCGCACTGGCCTGGTCGTCACCAGTACGACCCTGGATGCGATGGGCGACAAGCTGACCTTCGGAGCAGACGGCATCGCGCGCAACAGCAGCGGTACGCCGGTGACGGGTGGCATCGTCGTCTGCATGGCGGTTACCAACCCATCCAACAATGTCCGGAGCGTCAAACTGATGGGCGGCAGCCGCGCCCAGGTCACATCGACATCCGACGGCGGCAGTTGCACCACCCCCGGCTGAGCCGGTTCCGGCAAGCGGAGACACCATGAAGCGGTTCGAGAACGGCAGACACATGGCGGGCGTCACCCTCATCGAGGTGATGATCTCGGTGCTGATCCTGGGGGTGGGGATGCTGGGCGTGGCGGCGATGCAGACCACGGCGCTGCGCAACAACCAGAGCGCGCTGCAGCGCAGCCAGATCGTCATGCAGACCTACACCATCCTCGATGCGATGCGAGCCAACCGCAGCGCGGCGATGCTGGGGGCCTACAACACCGGCAGCATGCTCTGCACGGCGCCGGCGGCGGGCGACCTGGTGGCGAACGACAAGGCGGTCTGGCTCAGCGGGTTGAAGGCGGCGATCGGGGGCGACCCGGCCACCACGTGCGGCTCCATCGCCTGCAACGATGGCAATTGCACGATCACCGTGCAATGGGACGACAGCCGCGGCGTGAACTCCAGTACTGGCGGCAACACCAGTGGCAGCGCGACCCAGACCCTGAGCACGGCGGCCCAACTGTGAACACACTGATCGCGCGGGCGCTGCCACGGCGCCAATCCGGCTTCAACCTGATCGAGCTGATGATCTCGATGCTGCTCGGCCTGCTGGTGGTCGGTGCGGCGATCGGCATCTTTCTCTCCAACCGCCAGACCTATGCGGCGACCGAGGGCCTCAGCCGGCTCCAGGAGTCGGCCCGGACCGGTTTCGAGATGATGGCGCAGGATATCCGCGAGGCCGGCGGCAATCCTTGCGATTCCGGATTGCCGGTCGCGAACGTGCTGAACAATCCCACGGCGAGCTGGTGGATGAATTGGGCGCTGCCGCTGACGGGCTACAAAAACAGCAACCCGTCCGGTCTCACCGTCACGGCAGGGACCGACGCGATCCAGATCCTCTCCGCGGGTACCGGCGGCGCCACCGTGACCGCGCACAACCCGGCGAACCAGACGCTGACGCTCAACGCGGCGGCGCCGGACCTGCACAGCAACGCGATCATGCTGCTGTGCGATCGCCAGCAACTGGCCGTGCTGCAGGTGAACAGCGTTTCCGGCACCACGGCCAGTTACGCGAGCGGCGGCCTCAATACCTGCACACGGCTCGGACGCCTGCCGGGCGTGTGCGTCGCCGGCTCGAACAATTACACCTACGAGATCAACTCCATCCTGACCGAAGTGCGGGCGGTGCGCTGGTATGTCGCGGCCAGCAGCGGAGGAACGGGCGGCACCTCCTTGTATCAGGAAGTGGCCTTGCCTGGCGGTACCAGCCAGAAGAACGAAATCGCCGATGGCGTCACCGGCCTGCAGTTCAAGTATCTGTCCACCGGCGGCACCGCCTATGCCGATGCCAGCGCCGTGGGCAACTGGGCCAACGTGATCGCGGTGAAGATCGACATGACCGTCAGCGCCGACACGGCGGCCGGCGCCAACAAGCAGCCGGTGACGCGGACCTTCAGCACGATCGTGAGCATCAGGAACCGGAACCCGTGAACACGTCGCCATCGCCCCGCCGGCAGTCCGGCATTTCGCTCATCGTCGTCCTGTTGCTGTTGCTGGTGATGACCCTGCTGGGTCTTGCCGTCTTGCGCGGCACGCTGCTGCAGGAGCGCATGTCCTCCAACATGTACGACCGCAGTCTGGGGTTTCAGGCCGCCGAAGGCGCCTTGCGCGATGCGGAGAAACTGATTCAGACAGAGGCTGGCAAGGGCAACACCGTCGGCTTCAACTGCGTGAAGGTCCCCGGCACCGTATGCCCTGCGGTTCCCAGCAACACTTATACCGGCAATGCCTCCAGCGGTTGTGCGCTCGGCACCCAGGAGTGCTGGGTGGACGGCACGGTGACCCCGACGGGCCAGGCCGTCCCCGCGCAGTACTACATCCAGTATCTGGGCCAGCGCACCAGCGAGGATCAGCTGGGCCTGGGGTCGAGCATCAATCAGAATCAGTACGGCGGCACCGGCGGCACCTCGCTGGAGCACTACTACCGCGTCATCGCGCGCAGCGGCAACCCGGCCGCGTCCAATGGCCGGGCCATCGTCGTGCTGCAGACCAACGTCACCGTCAAGTAAGGATCCCACTATGACCAGTCGAGCGAAGAAGACGACGTACCGGGACTGGCTCCTTGCCGTGGTGGCCGGTCTATTCATCGGTACCGTCGGCGGCGCCGGTGCGGATGTGGATGTCTCGCAGTCGCCGCTGTATGTGGGCAGCGACGTGCCGGGCAACCTGGCATTCGTGCCGTCGGTGGAGTTTCCGACGGTGATCAGCAAGGCGAATTTGTCCGATACGTATTCGGCGACGACCAAATTCGTGGGCTATTTCGATTCCGACAAGTGCTACAGATACCACTACAGCGCCACGGAGAGCGATCGTTATTTCTATCCCGTCAGCTTGCTGGGCAACAATCCGAGCAGCTATGCCTGCGCTGGGGCGGGCGTGTGGGCAGGCAACTTCCTCAACTGGGCCGCAACCCAGACCATCGATCCGTTCCGCTCGGCATTGACCGGCGGCTATCGTTCGCGCGACACGGCGAGCGAGACCCTGCTGGAAAAGGCGGTCGCCGATCGTGTGGCGACCAGCAATTTCCCGCGCCGTTCGATCAGAAACAATGCCACGCTGATCGCGGGAGGGACCGGTGCGCAGTGGCAGAACTTCAATATGCGCATCGACGGGCTGGGCAACCAGATGTTCTTTGCCAACGGCAATCTGGTCGATCCCTCTTCGAATCAGCAGATTGCATACGATCCAAGCAAGCATGCCTTGAATGGCAGCTTTCTCAAACCGGATGGCTCCCCTTGCGACACACTTTTGAATCTCGGCTGCGTGCCCGATACGACGCTGACGTTCCAGGTCTCGGTGCGGGTCAAGGTGTGCGATGCCAGCCTCGGAACCGCTTATCTTGAAGATAACTGCGTCGCTTACCCTAGCGGCTACTACAAGCCGGAAGGATTGATCCAGCAGTATGCCAAACGGATCCGTTACAGCATCTTCGGTTACAAGAATACCGATGATCCGGCCGTGGATAGCGGTATTCTGCGCGCCAACCAAAAATTCGTCGGGCCTTACACCTACAATCCTGATCAAGGGACACTTGCGAATGCGGCGCGAGAGTGGGATCCGCAGACTGGCGTCATCTATCAAAATCCCGATGTTGCCGATGCTGCAGCAACGAACGCGGCGATCGGCGGGACAGACCCGCGCTATCAGATCGTCAACAGCGGCGTCATCAATTATCTGAACAAGTTCGGTCAACTCAATACCGGCAAGAACGTCAAGTCGTACGATGATGTCAGCGAGCTCTATTACGCCGCAATCCGCTATTTCAAGCATCAGGGAAATATCGCGGCCTACTCTTCGTTGAGCGGAAACGCGCAGCAGCGATACCAGCAAGCCGATGGTTTTCCGGTCATCACCCAGTGGAACGATCCGATTTCCTATCGCTGCCAGATCAATGTGATCTTGGGCATCGGCGACACCAATACGCATTTGGACAAGAATCTGCCAGGCAACACCACCAACCTGAGTGGCGAGCCGGCCACACCTCCGGAAGTGACCCGCGATACCTCGGTCAGCGTCATCGACCGTATGACCCAGATCTGGCGTAAGGAAGGCAAGTCTGCCAACGACGCCGCCTCCAGCGCGGTCACGTCGCAGTTCAACAGCGACAAGAACTCCGCCTACATCGCGGCGCTCGCCTACGACGCGCACACCAAGGATCTGCGTCCCGACACCGCCAGCGATGGCTTGCCTGGCAAGCAGACCCTCTCCACACACTGGGTCGACGTGGTGGAATATGGCGATTACAAGTCGCCGAGCACCAACCAGTATTGGCTGACCACGAAGTACGGCGGTTTCCGTGTGCCGGAAGGCTACGATCCGGAGACCAATATCAGCGCCTTGGCGGACTCCACCTGGTGGGACGGCAGCTCCTATGTCAATGGCAATACCAATTACAAGAAGCCTGACAATTACTACCTTGCCGCCGACGCGGAAAAGATGGTGGCGAGCCTGCGCCAGGCGTTCGAGCGCATCCTGGAGGAGATGAAGGGGTCTGCAGCCTCCCTCGCCAGCAATACGACAAAGCTTGAAGCGGGCGCGCGGACGTATCAGTCCGTGTTCTACAGCGGCACCTGGCGTGGCGATGTGGTGGCGTACGACGTCAACCAGACCACCGGCGCGCTGACGCAGGCGTGGAGCGCGGGCGCGCAGCTCCCGGCCTGGGATACCCGGACGATCAAGTTCGTCAACTCGAATGGGAATCTGGACAATTTCGCCTACGGCAAGCTCGCCGGAACGCCGTTGTCGTCTGCAACGCAGAACCAGATCAACTATCTGCGTGGCGATCGCTCGCAGGAGAAGGCCAACGGTGGCGTCCTGCGTACCCGTAGCGGCATCCTTGGCGACATCGTCAACTCGCAGCCGGTCTATGTGGGAGCGCCCAACCCACGGCTGTACACGACGGCGACGTTCAACGGTGCCAGCGCTTATGCCTCCTTCGCTGCGGCCAAGTCCACGCGCGCGCCGATGATCTATGTCGGGGCCAATGACGGCATGCTGCATGGGTTCGATGCCAGCACCGGTGCGGAGAAGTTCGCCTTCGTGCCGAAAGCGGCGATGACCGGGTTGCTGGACTACACCGATCCGAACTACCAGCACCGGTATTACGTGGATGGCGAACTCACCGTGTCGGACGTCTACTCCGGGGGCAGCTGGCGCTCGGTGCTGATCGGCACCATGGGGCGGGGCGGAAAGGGCATGTTCGCGCTGGATGTCACCGATCCCAACAACATCACTCTGCTGTGGGATAAGACCTCCACGACCACCGACCTCGTCGGACTGGGCAACAATCTCGGCAAGCCGATCATCGGGCAGCTCGCCGACGGTCAGTGGTACGCGATGCTCGGCAATGGTCCCAACAGCACCAGCGATTCTGCCTACCTCATCCTCGTCAATATCTCTGGTGGAGCCGCCACGCAGATTGCCGCGGGAACCGGTACCAGTAATGGCCTGTCGGGCGTGCTGGCTTGGTCATCCAACAACAATTTCATCGTCGATCGCCTGTATGCCGGCGATCTCGCAGGCAATCTGTGGGCGTTCGACATGTCCGGCGTCCGCGGTACCGCGCGCAGGCTGTTCTCCGCCAGCTATGCGTCCAAGGCGCAACCGATCACCGCTGCACCCACGGCGGCGAAGGATCCGGCGACGGGCCTGACCTGGGTGTTCTTCGGGACCGGCAAGTACCTGTCCAGCGGCGATCTGGGCAACAAGGACGTGCAGAGTTGGTATGGCCTGATCGACCGCGGCAGCACCATCCCCTCCAATCGTTCCACCCTGAACAAGGTCAACATCCTGCAGGAAGGCACCGTCAACGGCTTTGCCGTGCGCGTGATCGAGGACAAGCCCAACGCCGGGCAGGACGGCTGGTACATGGACCTGCTGTCGCCTCCCGGCACGCCGCAGGGCGAGCGCATGGTGGTGTCCAACTTCTTCCAGGGCACGGCGCTGATCGGGACCACGCGTATTCCGGATTCGGGCGATGTGTGCAGCCCCAGCGGCAAGGGCTTCGTGATGGCGATCAACCCGTTCACCGGCGGCCGGCTATCGCAATCCTTCTTCGACCTGGACGGCAGCGGCGGATCCAGCACCGGCGATACACTCAATGGCACGCCCGTGTCCGGCATCGGCCTGAACAGCAGCCCCAACAGTCCGATCTTCATCGGCAACCAGATGCAGATCGCGTTGGATAACGCGAGTACGACCACGCTCGGTACCAACAGCAGCGCGCTCAGCATGAAGCGCGTGTCCTGGCGCGAACTTCTGAGGAACAATTGATGCGACTTTCTTCCTTTCCGTCCCGCCGGCAGCGCGGCTTCACCCTGATCGAACTGATGATTGTGGTCGCGATCGTGGGTGTTCTGGCGGCGATCGCGTTCGCCAGCTATCAGTCGCACGTGGTCAAGGCCCGTCGCTCGGCGGCGTCCGTGTGCTTGCAGCAAGGGGCGCAGCTCATCGAGCGCTACTACACCACCAAGCTGACGTATGAGGGTGTTCCCAAGCCTCAGTGCGGAAGCGATGCTGTGCAGTTCTACAACGTCGATTTCACAGGTACGCCGAATGTCAACACGTTCAAGTTGACGGCGACGCCGACCGGTCCGCAGTTGGCCAAGGACACCCAGTGCGGCGCGCTCAGCATCGATCAGAAGGGGGCGCGTACGACGTCTACCGGCGCGGGCGAGGGCACCTGCTGGTGAAGCTGGGCCGGTAGGGCGCAGTTGCAGTCAGGAAAGCACGGGTTCACCCCTTGCGGTCGGCATGAGGCCTCTATACAATGCGCCTCCCCGCCCGAATAGCTCAGCCGGTTAGAGCACTTGACTGTTAATCAGGGGGTCGTTGGTTCGAGTCCAACTTCGGGCGCCAAATCCGCAAAGGCCGCGAGCGATCGCGGCCTTTGCTTTTGTGCGTCAGTCCGGCGTCCGGCAGGGCATCGGTTCGGTCGCTTTTCGCGTGCGGATGCGTCCGGTGTTGTTGACCACCACCGCTGCGCGTAACCGACCCCGCTCGCAGATGTTGACGGTCAGGTTGCTGCCGGCGCTGCGTCCATCGGGCAGGAAGCGGATCGAGGGGCGGCCTTGGTTGGAGCGCAGTACCAGTTCGCCGGCGCCCGGCGCGCTGCCTTCGCTGAGGATGCTGTCCGGCGCGATCGGCTGGCCTTGCCGTTCCGGGTCGCGGAACACCAGCCAGCCCTGGCTCCAGTCGCTGTCGCCGCGGCAACTGCCGTCACCGTTGGACGGGCAGGCGCTGACCGGGACGCCGAAGCTGATCGCGCTGCTGCGTGCCAGGGCGAAGTGCGCGCTCAGCTGGTGCGTGGCCGCCGTCAAGCGCTGGTTCGCCAGCAGCTCCCGGAATGCCGGCAGGCCGATGCCGGCGAGCAGGCAGATCACCGCCATCACGATCATGGCCTCGAGCAATGTGTAGCCTTTGGCTGCAGCGTTCCGCATGTCCGTCGTCTCCCGGTGCGAGGTCGCCAGTCTCGCGGCCGGGCGGCAGGGCTTGAATGAGGGGGTTGTGCGTTCCCATGTAGGAAATCTCCCCGGCGCGGGGTCGGCCGACACTGTCGGCCTCGCTCTTCACCTTGAGGCTTGTGCATGTCCGACCGTTTCCAACTCGTATCGCCGTATTCGCCGGCCGGCGACCAGCCGCAGGCG
Organism: Xanthomonas sp. SHU 199; assembly: GCF_000364665.1. Lineage (NCBI taxonomy): Bacteria > Pseudomonadati > Pseudomonadota > Gammaproteobacteria > Lysobacterales > Lysobacteraceae > Xanthomonas > Xanthomonas sp. SHU 199. Next base: position 37,470 of record NZ_AQOI01000006.1, on the reverse strand, counting down.
ATCGAGAAGCTGGTGGCCGGCTTCGAGGCCGGCCTGGCCAAGCAGACCCTGCTCGGCGTGACCGGGTCGGGCAAGACCTACACCATCGCCAACGTGGTCCAGGCGATCCAGAAGCCGACCCTGGTGATGGCGCCGAACAAGACGCTGGCGGCGCAGTTGTACGGCGAATTCAAGGCGTTCTTCCCCAATAACGCGGTCGAGTACTTCGTCAGCTACTACGACTACTACCAGCCCGAGGCCTACGTGCCGTCCTCGGACACCTTCATCGAGAAGGACAGTTCGATCAACGAGCACATCGAGCAGATGCGCCTGGCCGCGACCAAGACCCTGCTGTCGCGGCGCGATGCGCTGGTGGTGGCGACGGTCTCGGCGATCTACGGCCTGGGCGCGCCGGAGGACTACCTGTCGCTGCGGCTGATCCTGTCGATCGGCGAGCACGTGGAGCAGCGCCAGTTGATCCGCCACCTGACCGATCTGCAGTACACCCGCAACGAGTACGAATTGCACCGCGGCAGTTTCCGCGTACGCGGCGAGGTCATCGATGTGTTCCCGGCCGAATCCGACAGCGAGGCCTTGCGCATCGAACTGTTCGACGGCGACGTGGAGCAGCTGACCCTGTTCGATCCGCTGACCGGCGAGACGCTGCGCAAGCTGCAGCGCTACACGATTTACCCCAAGACCCACTACGCCACCACCCGCGAGCGCACGCTCAGCGCGGTGGACACGATCAAGCTGGAGCTGAAGGATCGGCTCGAACAGCTGTATGCGCAGAACAAGCTGGTCGAGGCGCAGCGGCTGGCGCAGCGTACCCAGTTCGACCTGGAAATGATGGCCGAGGTCGGCTTCTGCAACGGCATCGAGAACTACTCGCGGCATCTGACCGGAAAGGCGCCGGGCGAACCGCCGCCGACCCTGTTCGACTACCTGCCGCCGGACGCCTTGCTGGTGGTGGACGAGTCGCACGTCACCGTGCCGCAGATCGGCGCGATGTACAAAGGCGACCGCTCGCGCAAAGAAACCCTGGTGGAATTCGGTTTCCGGCTGCCGTCGGCGCTGGACAACCGGCCGCTGCGCTTCGAGGAATGGGAGGCGCGCTCGCCGCGCAGCATCTACGTCTCGGCCACGCCGGGCCCCTACGAATTGCGCGAATCGGCCGGCGAAATCACCGAGCTGGTGGTGCGCCCGACCGGACTGATCGATCCGGAAGTGGAGATCCGCCCGGTGGCGACCCAGGTCGACGATCTGCTGTCGGAGATCAACCTGCGCGTGGCCGATGGCGACCGCGTCCTGGTCACCACGCTGACCAAACGCATGGCCGAGAATCTCACCGAGTACCTTGGCGAGCACGGGGTGAAGGTGCGCTACCTGCACTCGGACATCGACACGGTCGAGCGCGTGGAGATCATCCGCGACCTGCGTCTGGGCAAGTTCGACGTGCTGGTCGGCATCAACCTGCTGCGCGAGGGCCTGGACATGCCGGAGGTCTCTTTGGTCGCGATCCTCGATGCAGACAAGGAAGGCTTCCTGCGCTCCACCGGCTCGCTGATCCAGACCATCGGTCGTGCCGCGCGCAACCTGCGCGGCAAGGCGATCCTCTACGCGGACAAGATGACGCGTTCGATGCAGGCCGCGATCGACGAAACCGGGCGCCGCCGCGAGAAGCAGGTGGAGTACAACCTGGAACACGGGATCGTCCCGAAGTCGGTGGCGCGCCCGATCGTGGACATCCTGGAGGGCGCGCGCGAGGACGCGACCGAGGCCAAGTCGGGCAAGGGCAAAGGCAAGAGCAAGGCGCGCCGGGTCGCGGAAGAGCCGGCCGACTACCGGGCGCTGGCGCCAGCGGAGATCGCCGCGCGGCTCAAGGCGCTGGAGCAGGAGATGTACCAGCACGCGCGGGACTTGGAGTTCGAGGATGCGGCGCGGGTGCGCGACCAGATCAAGAAGCTGCGCGATGCCAGTCTGGTCGGCTAGGCGGACCGCAGCGGTGCCCGATCGGAAGGTGGGTATTGTTCTTGTCCGCCAGGTGGGCTAAGATTCGCGCCCCTGCAGCGGTGCGCCGCGGCAGAGAAGGGCGGTTAGCTCAGCGGTAGAGCACTACCTTGACATGGTAGGGGTCACAGGTTCGAACCCTGTACCGCCCACCACGACGCGAAGAAGCGAACGTGGAAACGACAAAGCCGGCAGACGCCGGCTTTTTTGTGTCTGCGCTCACGCCACCGGGTGCGTTCGGATGCTGGCCGCGCGGCCGGGCTTGCTTTAGCATCCGAGCGGACGATCAGGCGAGGAGGCCAGGCGCATGGTGGAATACCATCATACGGTGCAAGTCAAAGGACGCTACCAGCTCGTGGCGTTGACCCGGGAGCCGGACTACAGCCCGGCCAACGTGGTGGGCTATACGGTCACCACCGACGGCGGTGCGCGGGTGGATCCGCACGACATGTCGTGGGACGAGGCGCGTGTCTTCCTGGACACCCTGGTCGAGCGCGATCGGGACGCGGTCAGCGCGGAAAAGAAGCCTTCGCGGAACAAGCCGAGCACGCGGCAGCGTCGCTAGCGCGCCATGCGCGTCTGGGCGGGCGCAGACCCGCCGGCAGCGATCGCTCCGCAGGACATACCGGAGTCCGGGGCATTGCGTAGGCACCATCTGGGGCCTGGCGCTTGTGATGGGCCGACCTCCCTGGCCAAGCGCCGTTTCCGGTCGATGCCGTGCTTGCAGGTCCTCCCGACGCGCACACCACCGACGCAACTCCTCTCAAAGCGCGGAACTCGCTCTAGAATGTCGGCCAGGATGGATCAGGGAGGATAGGGCTTGTCGAATCGTAAACTCGTTGCGGCGGCGCTCGTCGTCGTGCTCACGGCCGTCTGCGGCTATTTCCTGTCCGGCTACCTGGTCCTGCTGCTGCTGAAGCTGGACACGCGGATGTTCGGGCTTGGCACCTACTACCAGTACGTTCACGCCATCGGCTTGCCAGAGGTGGCTCCGTACGTCGGCAAGATCAAATGGGCCGGCTACCTCGGCTTCGGCTTGCCCGGCCTGGTGGCCCTGCTGATCCTGGTGCTGATGTTCAGGCCGCCCAAGCGCAGCCTGCATGGCGACGCGCGCTTCGCCGGCGCGGCCGATCTGTCCAAGCATGGGCTGTTCAAGACCAGCGGCGACGGCATCGTGGTCGGCAAGTTCCGCGGCAAGCTGGTGCGCCTCAGTGGCCAGCAGTTCGTGATCCTGGCGGCCCCGACCCGGTCGGGCAAGGGCGTCGGCGTGGTCATTCCGAACCTGCTGGAGTACCAGGAATCGGTGGTCGTCCTGGACATCAAGCAGGAGAACTTCGATCTGACCAGCGGCTGGCGCGCCAGCCAGGGCCAGGAGGTGTTCCTGTTCAATCCGTTCGCCGAGGACCGTCGCACCCATCGCTGGAATCCGCTCAGCTATGTCTCCGACGATCCGGCGTTCCGCGTCTCGGACCTGATGAGCATCGCCGCCATGTTGTATCCGGATGGCTCCGACGACCAGAAGTTCTGGGTCAGCCAGGCGCGCAATGCGTTCATGGCGTTCTCGCTCTACCTGTTCGAGAACTGGGACGACGAGCGCAACATCGGCTTTCCCGGCGGTCTCGGCACGCCGACGCTGGGCGCGATCTACCGCCTGTCGTCCGGCGACGGCACCGACCTGAAGAAGTACCTGAAGTCGCTGTCGGAGCGGCGCTTCCTCAGCGGCAATGCCAAGTCGGCGTTCTCCAACCTGCTGTCGCAGGCGGACGAGACCTTCGCCTCGATCATGGGCACGCTGAAGGAGCCGCTCAATGCCTGGATCAATCCGGTGCTGGATGCGGCCACCAGCGACAACGACTTCCTGCTGACCGACCTGCGCAAGAAGAAGATGACCATCTACATCGGCATCCAGCCCAACAAGCTGGCCGAGAGCCGCCTGATCATCAACCTGTTCTTCAGCCAGATCATCAACCTCAACACCAAGGAGCTGCCCAAGAGCAATCCGGCGCTGAAGTATCAGTGCCTGCTGCTGATGGACGAGTTCACCGCGATCGGCAAGGTCGACATCATCGCCTCGGCAGTGTCATATATGGCTGGCTACAATGTCCGCCTTCTGCCGATCATCCAGAGCATGGCGCAGCTCGATGCCACCTATGGCAAGGACATCTCGCGGACCATCATCACGAATCATGCACTGCAGATTCTCTACGCTCCGCGCGAGCAGCAGGATGCCAACGACTACTCCGAGATGCTCGGCTACACCACCTTCCGCAAGAAGAACGTCACCCGCGGCAAGGATGTGACCCGAAGCGTGTCGGAGGAGAAGCGGGCGCTGATGCTGCCGCAAGAGTTGAAGGCGATGGGCAACGATCAAGAGGTGTTCTTGTACGAGGGCATTCCGCATCCGGTGAAGTGCGACAAGATCAAGTACTACAAGGATCGCTACTTCACCGCGCGGCTGCGTCCCAAAGTCGATATTCCGACACTCTCGATATGAAAGTGTGACGAAAAACACCTATTTTTTGGGCGTATTTATCATTTGAACGTTTTTTTGCCAAATGCTTGACGTGAGCATGCCCCTGCGGCACATTCTCGCGAGTATGGCGGTGCGTTGGTAACAGAAACAGGAACAGGGGCGTGGGCCGAACGGCGCACGTAAGGGGTGACATGGAAGGTTTGCTGTCAAATTCCGTTTTCTTCGGCGCTGATCGCGCGGCCTCGGATCCGTCCGGTTGTCTGCCGCAGATCCGTGCCCGCGCCGTTTCCGGCGCCTTCCTTGCCGCGACGCGCGTGTCGTGCCGTCGCGTCGAACTTCGCCATCCAGCAGTGGGCCGCCTGCGCGCCGCCCGCTCTCTATACGTTTCCGCAATTCAGAGGCTCGCGTGAAAAGAACGCATATGTTTCGGCTGATCGCTACGTTGAGTGCCGTCGCGCTGTTGAGCGCCTGTGCAACCAGGCCGGCACCCGACTTCCGCGGCAAGTGGAAGCCGGTCAACCGTTTCTCCGAGTCGACCATGGAGATCCCGCTGTACTCGTCGTACGTGTATCAGGCGATCCCGATGGACGGCACGCTCAAGACGATGCTCGAGCGCTGGGCCAAGGATTCGAACATGCAACTGTCCTACGGCATCCAGTCCGATTACACGCTGTATGCCCCGGTCGCCAAGATCAACACCACCAGCATCCAGCAGGCGGTCGCCGAGCTGAGCGTGGTCTATGCGCAGGAAGGGCTGAGCGTGACCGCGGCGGGCAATCGCATCCTGGTGCAGCCGTCGTCGTCGGTGAGCGGTACGCCGGCGACCAGCGGCAGCGCGAAGTGACGTCACCGCCGGTGCGCACGTTGCGCGCCGGCAGCCATATTACGAACCTGGTGAAGTCTGATGTTCGGTAAAAAGCAGGCCGAAAGCGAAAACGTCAACAAAGCGGTCGCGAAGGCGGTCAACTACGAGATCAGCATTGCGGATCTGGCGCGCCGCAGCGAGCGCCGCGCATGGTGGGTCGCCTTCGGCGCGATCATCATGTGCCTGCTGTTGGGCGGCGGGTACTACTACATGCTGCCGCTGAAGGAGAAGGTGCCGTATCTGGTGATGGCGGATGCGTATACCGGCAATTCCTCGGTGACGGTATTGCGCAACAGCGGCGATGTGCAGAGTGTCACCAACAGCGAAGCGCTGGCCAAGAGCAACGTGGCGCGCTTCATCACCGCACGTGAGTCCTACGATTCGGAGATGATGGGGCTCAACGACTGGAATACGGTGTTCTCGATGGCGCCGCGTAATACCGCGGTGGGAGCCGAGTATTTCAATCTGCACGCGCCGAACAACCCCTCGGCCCCGTATTACACCTACGGCAAGGCGCGTTCGATTCGGGTCAAGATTCTGAGCATCAACCTGCTTGGCGGCGGCGGCAAACCGTATACCGGCGCGAACGTGCGTTTCCAGCGCAGCATCTACGACAAGAAGACGGGGCAATCCACGTTTCTCGACAACAAGTTCGCCATTCTTGGCTTCAAGTACAACAGCAATCTGGCCATGGAAGACGAACTGCGGGTGCAGAACCCGTTGGGGTTCCTGGTGACCGATTACCGGGTCGACAACGACTACTCGGCCATGCCGGTTCCGCCGTCGTCCGCTGTGCAGGCACCTGCAACCGGCGCGGTACAGCAGCCGGCCGCCGCACAGATGCCGGCCGCTGCGGGACAGGCACCCATGCCGCAGCAGATGCCTGGTCAGCAGACGATGCCCGGTGCGAACGGCACGATGCCGGTTCCGCAGCAGGAGCCGATGGCCAATCCGGGGAGCGCGCCCGTCTATCCGGGGGCGCAGCCGGCTGCGGCCCCTCCTGCACCCAACGTTGCACCTCAGCACAATGGTAATGGAGCGAACGTTCGATGAGTTTCCTGACGAAAACCGGTTCGGCGCATATTGCGTTGCTGGCTCTGGGCCTGTTCGCGCCGATCGCGTCGGCCCAGGTGGTCCAGCAGTACGAGTACGAGCCTGACAAGATCTATCAGGTGCGTACCGGCCTGGGCATCACCACCCAGATCGAGCTGAGCCCGAACGAGAAGATCCTCGATTACAGCACCGGTTTCACCAGTGGCTGGGAACTCAGCCGCCGCGAGAACGTCTTCTATCTGAAGCCGAAGAACGTCGACGTCGACACCAACATGATGATCCGCACCGCCACTCACTCCTACATCCTCGAATTGAAGGTGGTAGCGACGGATTGGCAGCGGCTGGAGCAGGCCAAGCAGGCCGGCGTGCAATACAAGGTGACCTTCACCTATCCGAAGGACACCAGCTTTGCCGCAGCCAGCGACGAGGTGAAGGACGAGTCGCAGCTCGACACGCGCTTGACCAAGGATCGTCACTACTACTTCGACTACGACTATTCCACGCGTTCCAAGCAAATGTGGATCGTGCCGAGCAGCGTCTACGACGATGGCAAGTTCACCTACATCAAAATGGATCTGACGCGTTTCCCCACTGGCAACTTCCCGGCCGTGTTCGGTCGCGAGAAGGAGAGCGATGAGGATTTCCTGGTCAATACGACAGTCGAGGGCAACACCCTGATTGTCCATGGGACCTATCCCTTCCTGGTCATCCGCCACGGCAAGAATGTTGTCGGCTTGCGTAGGAACAAGCAAAAGTGAACTCGAATCTACCCCCGTCTGACGAAAACTACGGCAACGACCACGGTCAGCCGCGTTCCCCGCATGCGGACGATGCGCCGCGCGAGAATCCCTATTTCGCTCGCCAGCAGCAGACCGCTGACCCGGATCTGGACGCCAATGAGCCGGTGCTCCGCTCCAGCGATCTGAAGAAGCTCAATCGCAAGGCGCTGGCGTTCCTGGGCGGCATCGCCGCGCTGTTGATCCTGGCGATCTTCTGGCTGGTGAGCGGCAGCAGTACGCCTGAGCCGGCGCCGAAGCCGCGCCAGGAAGCGGTGGTGGCGCCTGCGCTGCCGCAGACCGCGGCGGCGCCGCCGGTGCAGCCGGCCGAGCCGGTGCAACTGGCCGAGCAGCCGAGCCTGCCGCCGTTGCCGCCGATGCCCACCGATACCGACACGCAGATGCAGTCGGCTCCGCGCCAGGAGCGTGGACCGTCCTTGCTGGAGCGGCGCATGGCCGGCCTGCAACAGGACGCCGGTGGCCAGGGGCTGGGTGGCATGATGCCGGGACAGGAGCAGGGCGGCGCGCCGATGCAGCAGGAGCAGGAAACCTCTGCCAAGCCGATCGCCAACCCGGATGGTCTGCTGGTGCGTGGCACCTACATCCGCTGTGTGCTGGAAACGCGGATCATCACCGATTTCCCCGGCTTCACCTCCTGCATCATCACCGAGCCGGTGTACTCCATCAACGGCCGCCGCCTGTTGCTGCCGAAGGGATCGAAGATCCTCGGCCAGTACGGTCCCGCGGAACCGACCGGCCCGCGCATGCAGGTGGTCTGGGATCGCATCACCACCCCTACGGGCATCGATGTGACCCTGGTCGGTCCTGGCGTCGACAACCTCGGCAGCGCCGGCCACCCGGGCCAATACAGTGCGCATTGGGCGAGCCGCATCTCGTCCGCGCTGATGATCAGCTTGCTCAGCGACGCCTTCAAGTGGGCGGCGGCCGAGCATGGCCCGAAGACCACGACGACCGGCCTCAATTCCGGCATCGTCACCGAGCAGCCGTACGAGAGCAACACGGCGCAGTCCATCCAGCGTCTGGCCGACCAGGCCCTGGATCGCCGCCGTCCCGCCACCGTGACCATCAACCAGGGCACCATCGTGAATGTCTACGTCGCCAAGGACGTCGACTTCACGGCCGTGCTGCCGCGTTGACTGAGAGCGAGACAGCGACGTGACGTTCGACGACTCCCCGACCGCGCAGATCTCCACGGATTTCCTGGATTACCAGTACTCGGTACTGGGCATCCTGGATTACCTCAACTCGCCGGACGTGACGGAAATCTGCATCAACCGTCCTGGCGAGCTGTACCTGGAGACCCTGCGTGGCTGGCAGCGGATGGATATCCCGTCGCTGACGTTCGATCGCGCGCGGCAGTTCTGTACGGCGGTGGTCAACGAGAGCAATACCGGCCAGCGCATCACCGATGCCGATCCGGTGGTGTCGTTGACCTTTCCCACCGGACAGCGCGCGCAGTTCGTGATCCCGCCGGCCTGCGACGCCGGCAAGGTGTCGATCACCATCCGTCTGCCGTCCAAGCACACCAAGACCCTGGAGCAGTACAAGGAAGACGGCTTCTTCCAGGAGATCCTGGAGGTGCAGTCGGGTCTGAGCGAGCAGGATCGCGAGCTTCTCGAGCTGCGGCGGCAGCGCGATTACGCCGAGTTCTTCAAGAAGGCGGTGCTGTTCAAGAAGAACGTCGTCGTTGCCGGCGCCACCGGTAGCGGCAAGACCACCTTCATGAAGTCGCTGGTGAATCACATCCCGCACGAAGAGCGGCTGGTGACGATCGAGGACGCGCGCGAGCTCTTCATCAGCCAGCCCAATTCCGTGCATTTGCTCTACTCGAAAGGTGGACAAAGCACGAGCAACGTCACCGCGAAGAGCTGCATGGAAGCATGCCTGCGCATGAAGCCCGACCGCATCATTCTTGCGGAGTTGCGCGGCGACGAGTCGTTCTACTTCATCCGCAACTGCGCCTCCGGTCATCCCGGTTCCATCACCAGCTGCCATGCTGGCAGCATCGGGCAGACCTGGGATCAGTTAGCGCTGATGGTCAAGGCGTCGGCCGAAGGGTCGGGCCTGGAGTTCGCCGTCATCAAGCGGTTGTTGATGATGACCATCGACATCGTTGTTCACATCAAATCGCACGCGGGCCGGCGCTATATCACCGGTATCGATTTCGATCCGGAACGCATGCAGTCGGGCGGGGGATGAATATGTTCATTAAGGTGATAGGGCGAAGCGGCGCCGATTGACTTTGAATTTTTCTTCCAACACGATTGATTTGCGACATCTGCGGCGTTCTGGGCGATTTGCCACGATGCCGATGCATAGGGAGTAACCACGGCATGTTGCCAGGCATGGAACTACTCAGCTGTCCCGAAATGGCGGTTCCGGCTGAAGTCATGCAGCACGTTGTGCGCGTCGAGTCGTCGCACAATCCGTTCGCGATCGGTGTGGTCGGCGGTCGCCTGGTGCGTCAGCCGCAGAACCTGTCCGAAGCGGTGGCCACGGCGCGGATGCTGGAAGAGAAGGGCTACAATTTTTCCCTCGGCCTGGGGCAGGTCAACCGCTACAACTTGATCAAGTACGGCCTGGATACCTACGAAAAAGCTTTCAAGACCTGTCCCAATCTGCAGGCCGCCTCGAAGATCCTGGCCGAGTGCTATAGCCGCTCCGGCGGTAACTGGGGCAAGTCGTTCAGCTGTTACTACTCCGGCAACTTCGAGACCGGATACCGCCACGGTTACGTGCAGAAGGTCTACGCGTCGATCAACCAGGGCAGGGCGCTCGCCGCGTCCACCGCTGGTGCGATCCCGGTGATCCCGTCGGGAAGCGTGCGTCGTGTGGTCAACGACTCGGTGAGGGCTGCGGCGGTGCGCGAAGTCGATTCGATCGTGTCGCGGCGCATCGACGCGGCGGCAAACCAGCTCGCCAGCGGCCTCGCCGCGCAAGGCCAGCCATCTCTGCGCCCTCAGGCTGCCGTCGCGGCACCAACGCAGCAGACCGCTGGGGCAGTTGCGGCCGCACCGGCGGCGCAACTGTCCGCTGCAGATTCCGATCTCTACGTAATACGACCTACAGGCGCCGGCAAAGGAGTGGCGGTTCCTGCAGGTGGCGGAGCGTCCCCCGCTCCGCACGTTGCCGCACACGCGCCTCAGGCCGTGGCGGGAGCGGCCGTTCCTGGCGCAAGTACGCCGCCGCCGACACCTGGCGACGGGGCCTTCGTATTCTAGCCAGATGCAGTAGCGCGGCCATGCAAATGGCTTTTTGATCACCCCCTGTTTTCCAGTCAAGGAGATACTCACGATGTTCAAGAACAATCAGATGAAGTCGAACGCCAAGGTCATCGGCACGGCGGCGTTGCAGGCGGCGGTGTTCACCGTGGCCCTGCTCGCGTCCAGCTTTGCGATGGCGCAGGATTATGCCGGTGCCGATCAGAAGGTGTGCGGTTTCCTCGGCAAGACCAACAACATCCTGAACATGGCGTCGGTCGTCGTGGTGACCATTGCGGTCGTCTTCGCCGGCTACCAGATCGCCTTCGCTCACAAGCGCGTTGCCGAAGTGGCCCCGGTGCTGCTGGGTGGCGTGCTGATCGGCGCGGCCGGCCAGTTGGCCAAGATGCTGATCGGCGATACCGGCCAGACGGAGTGCAAGGCCACCGCAGCGATCCAGATGATCCAGCACGTTCTGCACTATGCATAAGAACGTACTTTTCCGGGGCTGCACCCGGCCCGCGATGTTTTTCGGGGTGCCGTACATCCCGTTCTTCATCGGGGCGGGCGGAGGCTTCCTGATGGGTATCTATTTCAATATGTGGCTGCTGGCGCTCATTCCGGTCATCGTCTTCGTCATGCAGCAGATGACCAAGCGGGACGAGATGATCTTCCGCATGCTCGGGTTGCGCTGGATGATGAGGATGCGCGTGCGCAACCTGCAGCGCTATTCCGGCATGTGGGTGTTCTCGCCGAATGAGTACAGGAAAGAGGTGCCGGGCGCCAAGCGCTAGCTTGGAACCGGGCGCTGGGTCTTGACCCCATGCACGACGCGTGTGTCGTGCATGGGGTTGTTCGGTTTTTCGTGTCGACGCGCGAGGCTGGTGAGCGCGTTGTCGGCGGTTCCTGGCGCATGCGCTGGGCCTTGGCAAGACGAAACGGATTCTGAGTCAGTTCATTATGTTCATCCCGGATACTTCCATCAGCGAGTTCATCTCCATCTCCACGCATGTGGCGCCGTCCGTATTGAAGACGACGGGGGGAGATTTCATGCTGATCTGGCACTTGGGCGGGCTTCCGTTCGTGGGCCGCGAAGAGTGGGAGATCGAACACCGGCACAACACCTTCAACCGCATGCTGCAGACGCTGCGCGCTCCGGATTTCGCCAATGTGGCGTTCTGGGTGCACGATGTGCGCCGCCGCCGTCGCATCAAGAACGCGGGCAAGTTCCGGCAGGCCTTCAACCAGGACCTGTCGGACCAGTATTACGGCGCCTTGTCGTCGCAGAAGATCATGCAGAACGAGCTGTACATGACCATGATCTATCGCCCGGTGGTGACCGGTAAGCGGCTCATGGACAAGTCGTCGAGCATTCCGCAACTGCAGTCCGAGCAGGACCAGGCGATCGCCAAGGTCCTTGAACTTGCAGGCAACGTCGAAGCCGTGCTCAAGGATTATTCGCCCTACCGGCTGAGCATGTACGAAGCCAGCAATGGTGTGGTGTTCTCCGAGGCGCTGGAGTTCTTCGGCTATCTGATCAACCGCATTGACGAGCCGGTGCCGGTGCTGCAGGCGCCGGTGCCCGCGTATCTGCCGGTCAGCAAGCACATGTTCGCCAACAAGACCGGCGACTACGTGATCAAGACCCCGGAGGGCGTCAATCATTTCGGCGCCATTCTGAACATCAAGGAATACACCGACGGGACCTATCCCGGCATCCTCAATGGCCTGAAGTATCTCGATTTCGAGTATGTGGTGACCCACTCCTTCAGCCCGATGGGGCGGCACGATGCGTTGAAGGTGCTCGATCGCACCAAGGGCATGATGGTGTCCTCGGGCGACAAGGCGGTCAGCCAGATCCACGAACTCGACCTGGCGATGGATCAGCTGTCGTCGGGCAATTTCGTGTTGGGCGAGTACCACTTCACCATTGCGGTCTACGCCGATACGCAGGAGAAGCTCTCGCAGCAGGTGGCGACCACCCGTGCGGAACTATCCAATGCCGGCTTTGTCTCGACCAAGGAGGATCTTGCGGTTGCGTCCTCTTTCTACGCCCAGTTGCCAGGGAACTGGCGCTACCGTACGCGTATCGCCAGTGTCAGCTCGCTGAACTTCCTCGGTCTGTCGCCGCTGCACAATTTCGCCCAGGGCAAGCGCGAGAACAATCCGTGGGGCGAGTGCGTCACCACCTTGCAGACCACCAACGGCCAGCCATACTACTTCAATTTCCACGCCACGCATCCCGCGGAGAACTCGCTCGGCGAGAAGGCGATCGCCAACACCATGGTGATCGGCAAGTCGGGTACCGGTAAGACCGCATTGATCAACTTCCTGCTCAGCCAGGTTCAGAAGTTCGATCCGGTCCCGACCATCTTCTTCTTCGACAAGGACCGCGGTGCCGAGATCTTCGTGCGTGCCTGCGGCGGCAATTACCTGGCGCTGGAGAACGGCAAGCCCACCGGCTTCAACCCGTTCCAGTGCGAGCGCACCGAGGCGAACGTGCAGTTCCTGGCCGACCTGATCAAGGTCCTCGCCGGCAAGATCGAGTACACCTCGCGCGAGGAGGAGGACATCTTCCGCGGCGTGGAGGGCATGCTCGACACGCCCATGCATCTGCGCAGCATGACCAACTTCCGCAAGAGCCTGCCCAACATGGGCGACGACGGTCTGTACGCGCGCATGCGCAAGTGGACGGCCGGCAACTCGCACGGCTGGGTGTTCGACAATCCGGTCGATACGATCGACCTGGAGAAGGCCAGCATCATCGGCTTCGACTACACCGACGTCATCGACAATCCGGAAGTGCGGGTTCCGGTCATCAACTATCTGCTGCATCGGCTGGAAGCCCTGATCGACGGCCGGCCGCTCATCTACGTGATGGACGAGTTCTGGAAGATCCTCGACGGCAAGGGTGGCCTGAAGGAATTCGCCAAGAACAAGCAGAAGACCATCCGTAAACAGAACGGCCTGGGCATCTTCGCCACCCAGAGCCCGGAGGATGCGCTGGCCAGCGACATTTCCGCGGCACTGGTCGAACAGACTGCGACCATGATCCTGCTGCCCAATCCCAATGCGAGCAAGGAAGACTACATGGACGGCCTCAAGCTCACCGAGGCCGAGTACCAGGTCGTGGTCAGCCTGGACGAGCGCTCGCGCTGCTTCCTGGTCAAGCAGGGCCATGGATCGTCGGTGTGCCAGCTCAATCTGCGCGGCATGGACGATGCGCTGTCGGTCATCTCGGCGTCGACCGACAATATCGAAATCATGCACCAGGTGCTGGAGCGCAAGGCCAAGGAGCACGGCGTCGCGCCGGACGATCTGACGCCCGAGCAGTGGTTGAACGAGTTCTACGCACGTCGCAAGGGCTCCGGAAAATCGGGCCCTGCGAGGTCGGTGTCTTCGGATAATCGGGGGGCGGCGGCGGTCAGCTGATCGCTTCGCCCAGTCACGCGTGGCAATCTTCTACAAGATCTGTGTTGAGGTGTTTATGGACAAGATGACGAAAGTCTTTAGCCGTACAGGTGTCGTTGCTGCAATTGCGCTGCTCACGCTGTTGCCCGCTACTGCTTTTGCGCAGTGGAAAGTGATCGACAATAAGCAAATCGAAGAAAATAAAAATAATACAAAGACGCTGGATCAGAAGCTGGACAAGATCCGCGGGGACAACGAGGTCGGCAAGGCCGAGAAACAGAAGTCCAGTGGCGATGAGGTCGACAAGCCGAAGGAAAAGCTGGTCAAGGTCGACGACAACTACGGTGTGTCCGATTGTGCTAGCAAGACTGCTGGCACTCCTGTGTCAACTGAACAGCAGCAGACCTGCGAATTGATCCAGCGTACGCGTAACTCGCAGTTCAATTACATGGTGGCGATGTACGACATCACCGAAAAGCGGTTGCAGCGCCTGCGCGACCTGGAACAGCAGCGTGCGAAAATCAGCACGAACCAGATCGGCTTGCTGGAAGACAACACGAACAAGCTGATCGCGTTGCGGGCGCTGATGGATATCGATCGTCAGCAGATGGAAGCAGCGATGTTTGCCTACGAGAAGCGCTTGTCCTACCTGACCCAAGTGCAGTCAGCCGGTGGTTGGGCTGCTATGCGCGGCAAGAAAGCGCCTTCAGCCACCAATACTGGTGGAGGTGGCAGCTTGTTCGATGCGTTTGCCGGCCTTAGCGACCTGGCCCAGACGATCGCCGCTGGAGCAGTGATGAAAGGGGCGCTGGAGTTGGCTAAGTCGAAAAAGCCTGATGGTGACTATAAGTCTTTGAGTATTGAGAATTAGTCTGTGTTAAGTGCTGCTTGGTTAAAAGTGGCTTGATGGCGGTTTGGCTCAGTGATGAGCATGGCATTATGGAGCGGTCATGAATTTCTTGCAGAATTACGCTAATTACGAGTTCTTCAAAGCCATCAACAATTTTCTGCGAGATGAAATCGACTACTTCCAGTGGTCATTGCTCATTCGCATGTCCGATTGGGTTGCAGTGACCGCGCTGAGCGCATTGACGCTTTGGATTCTGTTCAAGGGCTACCAAGTTGCGACTGGTCAATCGCGCGAGTCGGCCATGGAGTTGGTCGTCAAGTCGTTGCGGTCGGCGCTGATCATTGGTGTGGCCATGAGCATGGTGGCTGCGGCTCGGCCTGAAGGAATGAAAGGACTGTATTGGAGGCTGACCGATGGGCTGAGCAGCGCGATCGTTTACACGGTGACCGGTAGCTCACAGAGTCCCTATGAGGCAATCGACGACAATCTGGCGATGATGCAGATCGCCATGACAAGTATCGATCAGATCGACAGTGCTGGTAATCCGGACATCGAGAAGGAGAAGGATCGCGCGAGGTTGTTCAGTGGGATCGGAATGGCTGGCCCTGGAATCGTGGGCGGCTCGTTGTTGTTGCTGAACAAGTTGGCAATGGCGCTGTTCATCGGCTTTGGGCCATTGTTCATTCTTTGCCTGCTATTTGATGCCACAAAGTCATTGTTCCAAAAGTGGTTGACTTATGGGATCGGCACGGTGTTCTCCTTGGGTGTGCTTAGCTTCACGGTTGGCTTGGCGACGAAAGTCGTCGCTGTGGTAGGTGCCGCGTTCTTAGCGAAGTGGGCTGTGTCGGGTGGTGCAACTGAGGGCGTCGGCAGCATGTCATTGCAGCAGGGTGGTATCGGTTTGGTATTGAGTACCCTAATCATTACTGCGCCACCTATGGCGGCTGCATTTTTCCAGGGCACGCTCGGCCAATTCTCTCCTTACTCTGGCTTTGGTCAGGTCGGACGGGATCCTGCGTCTGGTAGGCCTCGCGCGCCGCAGTCACCTGGTGGCGAATCGGCGTTTCGAGGAGGAGATTTCAATTCGTCTCAGTCCGTCACTCCTAATCACTCCACAAGGCAGGTTCAGTTTTCTTCTGACGCTTCTGGTCAAACAGGTGCCGGTAGGTACAGGCCGCAGGACGTCGTTTGATAATATGTTTGGAGGTGATGTTTTGAAGGCGATAGTCTTTGCTTCTTGCTTACTGCTCAGTCCGATGGCCTTGGCGCAAACTGCCTGCCCGTCGGGAGTGGCTCCTGGCAGTCCTCAATGTGGCCCGAGCCCCGGAGGCGAGGATGGGTCTGCGCGGTTGACGGGAGAGTGGATCAAGACGTGGGGGGCTATCGCACGCGCGTCCAGTGGAGATGTCGGAAGCAGCACTGGAAGGTTTTCGGAATCGGATGCTGAGGCCGGTGCGTTGGAAAGGTGTGCTGGCCTCGGAAATTCGGATTGCAAGGTTGTTTTTACCTACAAAAACCAGTGTGTTGCCGTTGTCCAAGGTCCTGATGGAACTGGGGTGGGGAAAATAGTGAGTGGCGCGACCGTGAGCGCCGCGAAGAAAGAAGCGCTGCGTCGCTGCAAAGAGGCTTCAGGTTCTGAGTGCACAGTCATAGGTACGGATTGCTCAAAGCCCTACTTCAGGGAATATTGATTTTCTTTTTTCGGTGGTGGATTTAACGAGTCCTGTTCATGGTGGACGCGTTTTTTCAAGTGATCACTTTCGCCACGTGTGAATACGTATGCAGGCGCCGCTGAAATTCCTGCATCAACGCTACTCTAGCGCAGCGTTTCGCGTGCCCGTCGCACGCGCGATCTCTGCCCGAAGGGGGGCGTTGCATGTCTCAGGCTCCATGGTGGCGCGGTGCCGTCATCTATCAGATCTATCCGCGTAGTTTTCTCGACGCCAACGGCGACGGTATCGGCGATTTGCCGGGCATCGTGCGCAAGCTGGACTACATCGCGGCGTTGGGCGTGGATGCGATCTGGATCTCGCCGTTCTTCAAGTCGCCGATGGCCGATTTCGGCTACGACATCGCCGACTATCGTGAGGTCGATCCGCTGTTCGGCACCATGGCCGACTTCGATGCCCTGTTGGCCAAGGCGCATGCGCTGGGCCTGAAGGTGATGATCGACCAGGTGCTCAGTCACACCTCGGTGGAGCACGACTGGTTCAAGGAAAGCCGTCAGAGCCGCGACAATCCGAAGGCGGATTGGTACGTGTGGGCCGATGCGCGCGAAGACGGGGCGCCGCCCAACAACTGGCTGTCGATCTTCGGTGGCGTGGCGTGGCAGTGGGAACCGCGCCGCGGGCAGTACTATCTGCACAATTTCCTTGCCTCGCAGCCGGATCTGAACTTCCACAATCCGCAGGTGCAGCAGGCGACGCTGGACAACGTGGAGTTCTGGCTGGCGCGCGGTGTCGACGGCTTCCGCCTGGACGCGATCAATTTCTGCTTCCACGATCCGCAACTGCGCGACAACCCGCCCAAACCGCCGGAAAAGCGCGTCGGCCGCGGCTTCAGCCCGGACAATCCGTACGCCTTCCAGTACCACTACTACAACAACACGCAGGCGGAGAACCTGCCGTTCCTGCAGAAGTTGCGCAGCCTGCTCGACCGCTATCCGGGGACGGTGAGCCTGGGCGAGATCTCGTCGGAGGATTCGCTGGCGACCACGGCCGAATACACCCGCGCCGGGCACCTGCACATGGGCTACAGCTTCGAACTGCTGACCGACGATTTCAGCGCGGCCTACATCCGCGAGACGGTCTCGCGTCTGGAAGCGGCGATGACCGAAGGCTGGCCGTGCTGGGCGATTTCCAATCATGACGTGCAACGCGCGGTGACGCGTTGGGGGCAGGGTGCCGAGACGCCGGCCTTCGCGCGGCTGCTGATCGCGATGCTGTGTTCGCTGCGCGGCTCGGTCTGCGTCTACCAGGGCGAAGAGCTGGGCCTGGGCGAGGCAGAGGTGCCGTTCGAGGCGCTGCAGGATCCCTATGGCATCGCGTTCTGGCCGAACTTCAAGGGCCGCGATGGATGCCGGACGCCGCTGCCATGGGATGCCAGCGAGCAAGCCGGTTTCAGCACCGGGACGCCTTGGCTGCCGATCGCGGCAGCGCATCGCGCGCAATCGGTGGCGGCGCAGGAGGCCGACCCGCAGTCGGTCCTGCATGCGACTCGCCAGTTCCTGAACTGGCGCAAGCGCCATCCGGCCTTGCGTGAGGGCGACATCGTCTTCCACGAGACGGCCGAGCCCGTGCTGATGTTCCAGCGTCGCCACGCCGCGCAGCGCTTGCTGCTGGCGTTCAATCTGTCCGCCGAGGCCGCCGACGTGGCGCTGCCTGAGGGCAGCTGGCAGGCGCTGCAGGTGCCGGGCGTGGTCGCGGGTGCGGTCGAAGAGCGCTTGCGTTTGCCCGGCTATGCGATGGTGTGCCTGCAGGGCGCATGAGCGGGACCAAGTGATTCCTGCAACGGCAGTGTCGCATCCTGCTGTGTGGCTACGGCACTGCCGAGACGGTGTTTGTGAGAGACAGTCCGGTGTGCACTGCGTCGGATAGGCCGCATGCATGCCACCGATGTGGGCGCTTGTTGGACGACAAGGATCGCTCTGGAAGTTCAGTGTCCGTAGTAAGCATGTTGCGGTGACCACGCCACGCCGTCTTCGCGGTTTGGCGTGCCCGGTAATCAGGGCACGCGTCGTCACCGACAATCACGCCGTCCTGGAACCAAGGTCAGCTCGGAGACTTGCCTTGTTGGCCCACACAACAGACTGCTGCGTCGCTGTCGCTCTTGCTGCCGGCTAGGCGACGCGGCCACGAATCCGCCGTCATCGCTGCGCTGGTGTCCATCGTTGCAATGTCACCATGTCTGCACGCCAGCCTTTGTGATCTGAAACGCCGCTTTTCCAGCGACGCCACCTGGTCTCGATCTCGCGGCCTCCTGGCTGAGACCCGTCGTTGGCGATGGCGGTGCTGGCGTCGATCAGTTGCCGCAGTATCGATTCGGCGCGGATGCATGGTCTGTGGCGCGGTCGGGCCGACCAGTTCGGAGTTCAGTAATGATTGTCCAGGCATGGCGCTTTCTGGCACGCAGAGGGCTTGGGCCATGCACTGCTGAAGTACCGATTTTTTTCGGCGACGCGGCCATTCCGCGCGCTCGCGGCGTTTTGTCGGGATCTTCGCGGACGCGGCGAGATCTCCATCAGTTCACGCGCGATCGCTTTCTGTAGATCTTCTTGCAGGCGAAGGGGCTGGTGTGCGCCCTCCAGGCCGCTCGTCTTGATCCCGATCGGCAAACCAGATCGCCGCCGCTACGCGATCCCGATTTCATCGTGTTCTCTCCGGTCACCCCAAATTTTGACACAGCCGTCCGCGGCAACCGCCCCAACGAAAACGCCCGCCGGGTGCGCCGGCGGGCGTCGTCTGCAGCCTCTACGCGGGACTCAGAACTTGTAGTTCACGCCCAGCATGTAGGTGCGTCCCCATTCGACGTACTCCAGCGGGCGATCCTTGGTGCCGGCGTAGGTGCGGTAGGGCGAGTTGGTCAGGTTGCTCGCCTGCAGCAGCAGGCTCAGCCCGGCCATGGTGCTGCCGTCGGCGAAGGTGTAGCTGACCTGCGCGTCGGTGACGTTCTCGCCGACGACGTAGCGCAGCGTGCGGTTGCCGTTGAAGTTGCCGATCTCGCCGATGAAGTCCGACCGCCGCCGCTGGCTGACGCGTGCCTCGAAGCCGTTGCGCTCGTAGTAGGCGGTGAAGTTGTACACCCGCTTGGACAGGCCGGGCAGGTCGATCGGCGCCGAGCCCACGCTGGAGGCGCTTTCGGGATCGACGATCTTGATGTCGCTGTCGTTGAACGTGGCACTGGCCTGGATGCCGAAGCCGCGCAGGCTGTCGGTGAACATGTCCAACGGCAGCGAGGCGGTCAGCTCGAGCCCGCGCAGGGTGCCGCCCTTGCCGTTCTGCGGCGAGGAGAAGGTACCGGTGGTCTGCACCGGCACGGTCATGTTGGGCGGGCGCACGTAGCTGGCGAGCAGGGCGGAGAAGTCGTAATCGTCGCGCGATTGCGTGTAGATGTAGCTCTTCAGGTCCTTGTAGAACACCGCGGCGGCCACGTAGGCCTTCTCGCCGAAGTACTTCTCGTACGACAGGTCCAGCGCGTTGGCGCGCCACGGGTCGAGCAGGGGATTGCCGCCGCTGCCGCCGGGCTTGCCGGTGGAGGTGTCCACGCCGAAGTCCAGGCCGGCGCGCATCTGGTCCACGCGCGGCCGCGCCACCTGCTTGGCCGCGGCGAAGCGCAGGGTCTGCTGGTGCGGGAACAGGAAGGCCAGGTTGAGGCTCGGCAGCCAGTCGTTGTAGGTCTTGCCGGCGTCGATCGGCAGCACATTCTGGCCGGCCGGACGCGACTGGTCGAAGTAGCTGGACTGCGAGCTCTGGTCGGCGTGCTGCAACTGCACGCCGATGTTGCCGCGCACGCCGACCTCGCCGATGTCGGTGTTGATGTTGGCGCGGAGCCAGGCCGTGGTGATCTTCTCCTGCACCGTCCAGGACTTCGGAATCAGGTAGTCCAGATTGGTGACCGGGTTGAAGGTCATGTAGCGCGAGACCGCCGCCGGCACGTTCCAGGCCGGGATGGTGCCGATGCCGGCGAAGCCGAGGTTGACCGGGTCGTACTGCAGATCGCTGGCGATGCTGGTGTCGCCTTGCGCGCCGAGCAGGATGTTGCCTTCGGCCTGGGTCTTCTGCTTGCGGCGGTCGGCGTAGTTCACGCCCACGTCGATGTCCGAGAACCAGGTCAGCGCCTGCGGCGCCGGCAGCGTCGCCGCCAGGCGGCCACCCTTCAGCCGGTCCTCGACCTCCGGCACCTTGCCGTAGCCGGAGCCGTAGATGGTGTTGGTCAGGAACAGGTTGTTCGGGTCGGAGTAGTCGCGGCCGGGTGTGATCTGCGAGAAGCCATTCGGCTTGACCACAAGACCGACCGTGTCCAGCTGCGGCATCGGCACCAGCTGCAGGTTGTTCTCCAGGTTCAGCTCCTTGCGGGTGGCCTTGGAGTAGTTCAGGTCGGCCATCAGGCGCACGCTGCCGAGGTTGAACTCGTTGTTCCAGCCGAATGCGTCGATCTTGTCCTTGCGCTTGTTGTACATGCCGCGCACCAGCGGATACACGCCGCTGGCGGTGCCGCCGGTGAAGCTGCCGCTGGCGTCGACCTGCGGATTGGTGATCAGCAGGCCGGGCGTGTAGCCGCCGTTGTAGTTGCTGAGATTGACCTCGAACTGATTGGCGGTGTCGATCTGCTCGGCTTCGGTATGGAATGCGTCGAAGGTGCTGGTCCAACTGCTGGACGGACGGAACTGCACGGTCGCCATCACGCCGTCGCGCTTGTTGTTGCCGGTGCGGCGCAGCGCCTTGATGCCGTCGGAGAAGTAGGTGCCAGGCGCCACGCCGGGGCGGCTGCCGCTGTCGGTGTTCTGCGTGGTCCACGGCTCGTACAGGCCGACCTGGTTTTCCTGGATGGGCATGTCGCTGTGGGCATAGCCGATCGAGAAGCCCAGGGTGTTGTCCAGGAACTGGTCGATGTAGCTGGCGCTGAAGCGGTTGCCGAAGGCGTCGACGTTGGCGGCCTTGCCGAGCGAGCTCTTCTGCAGGCGGCCGCTGACGGCGATCACCCGGTCCGGAAAGCTCAGCGGACGCACGGTCTGCATGTCGATGGTGCCGGACAGGCCCTGGCCGACCAGGCCGGCGTCGGGCGTCTTGTACACGGTCACGCCGTTGACCAGCTCCGAAGGGTACTGATCGAACTCGACGCTGCGGTTGTCGCCGGTGCTGACCACTTCGCGACCGTTGAGCAGGGTGGTGGCGAAGTCGGGCGACAGGCCGCGCACGCTGATCACCTGGGCGCGGCCGGCGACGCGCTGCGCGGCCAGGCCGGGCAGGCGCCCGAGCGATTCGGCGATGCTCACGTCCGGCAGCTTGCCGATGTCCTCGGCCGAGATCGCTTCGACGATGGACGTCGAGTCCTGCTTGATCGCGATGGCGTTCTCGATGCCGCGGCGGATGCCGGTCACCTGGACCTTGTCCAGTTCGGTGACCGGATCCTTGGACGTGGTGGCGGTGGTCTCGGACTGTGCAGCAGCCAGCATCGGCGTCATCGCGACGGCCAGCGCCAGCGTCAGCGCGTTGCGCTTGTGGTTCAACATTTTCCCCTCCCAGGCAATGTTGTCTTGCGAATGTCTGAACCGGCGAGGCGGCCGGATGTGCGTGTCGCGCAGCCGCAGGGCGGTGTCGCGATTGCGCTGTATGGTAGACACGCGGCTTCGTCGCGAACGTCCGCTGCATACGTATTCACTGGCCTGCATCGCATTGGAAGCGCTTTCAGGATCGCAATGTCGTGCGCGCGCCGCTACGCCGGTGCCGCGGCGAGCATGCGCGTGCTTCATGCAGCTGACGTCGTGCTGCATGCACATTCGGGTACTGCACTGAGAGTGATGCCAGGGAGTACGCCGGCATGCGGACGTCGGGCGAGCTTGCAGATGGCACGACATGGTTTGGCGGACGCGCCGGGCCGCTGACCTGCCGCGCACGATGGCGCGGCGCCGCAGAGGCGAGCGCCGTGATCCGGCATGGCGAGTGCATGCCTCCGCCGCTGTCCTGCCGGCGGTGCCGCGTGCCGCATGGTGGTGCGTCAGCGCGATGCCGCCGTGCCAGCGGAGGCCGGCGCCGGGTCCAGCGGCACGAAACGGATCGCCTGGCCGCCGCCGGGTGCCAGCTTCACCTGCAACTGATCGCGGCTGGTGACCACGCGCTGCTCGCGCACGAAGTCGAACGGATTGTGCTGGTAATCTGCGGCGTCGCCGTCGCGGTAGATCTCGGCGCGATAGCGCACGCCCGGTTCGAGGAAGCCCAGCGCGATCGGCAGCACGCGGCCGTGCTCGTCGGTAATGCTGCCGAGGAACCAGTCGCGGCTGTGGCGGTCCTTGCGCACGATGGTCACGTAATCGCCGATCTCGCCGTCGAGCACGCGGCTGTCGTCCCAGTCCACCGCCACGTCCTCGATGAAGCGGAAGGCGTCGCGGTGCTGCAGGTAGTGCTCGGGCAGGTCGGCCGCCATCTGGATCGGGCTGTACAGGGTCACGTACAGCGCCAGTTGTCGCGCCAGCGTGCTTGGAATCGCGCGTCCGCCGCGACCCGTCAGGCTGAGGATACCGGGGGTGTAGTCCATCGGCCCGGCCAGCATCCGCGTGAACACCAGGTTCACTTCGTGCTCCGGCGGGTTCGGCGGCTCGCCCCAGGCGTTGTACTCCATGCCGCGCGCGCCTTCGCGCGAGAGCCAGTTCGGGTAGGTGCGACGCAGGCCGGTGTCCTTGATCGGCTCATGGGCGTTGACCGACAGGTGGCGCTTGGCGGCTTCCTCCACCACCTTGAGATGGTGGCGGGCCATGAACTGGCCGTCGTGCCATTCGCGCAACAGCGGGCCGCCGGCAGGATTGCGCCGGTCCACCTGGCCGTCGTCGCAGACGTAACCGGTCTTGAAG
Organism: Xanthomonas sp. SHU 199; assembly: GCF_000364665.1. Taxonomy (NCBI): domain Bacteria; kingdom Pseudomonadati; phylum Pseudomonadota; class Gammaproteobacteria; order Lysobacterales; family Lysobacteraceae; genus Xanthomonas; species Xanthomonas sp. SHU 199. The sequence goes on along the minus strand of NZ_AQOI01000006.1, from coordinate 14,266 downwards.
GTGTCCACGCCCAGCCGCGCGTACAGGTCCAGCGCCGCATCGAGCTGGTCTTCGTAGTGTTCCACCGCGCAGCCGGTCTCGTGGTGACCGATCAGGTGCACGCCCTTCTTCGCCGCGTAGGCGCTGAGCGCATCGATGTCGAAGTCCGCGGTGGCACGGGTGAAGTCGAAGTCGTCGCCGTTGCCGACCCAGTTGCCGTCCCAGCCGGGGTTCCAGCCTTCGACCAGCACGCCACGAAAGCCGTGCGCTGCGGCGAAGTCGATGTAGCGGCGGGTGTTGGCGGTGGTGGCGGCATGCCTGGGGCCGCGCGCCCAGGTGTCCTGGTTCAAGTGCATCGACCACCACACGCCGATGTACTTGGCCGGGTGCACCCAACTCACGTCGCCCAGCGCGTTGGGTTCGTTGAGGTTGAGGATCAGGTTGGAATCGACCAGGCCACCGGCGGTGTCGCTGATCTGCAGCGTGCGCCACGGCGTATCGAAGGGCAGGGACCGGCGCACCTTCCAGCCTTCCGCCGACGGCGACAGTTGCGCGTGCAGGCGCTGGCCTTCGCCGCGGCGCAACCACATCCCGGCGTAATCGACCAGGGCGGCCTCGTGGATGGCCAGGTGCAGGCCGTCCTGGCTGCGCAGGGTGAACGGCGTGTGCGCCAGCGGCACTTCGCGCAGCGGCGTGCGCCGGTACAGGTATTCGTAGTGGATGGGCGCGCCGGCGGGAATCCACCAGGCAGTCGCCTCGGGGACGATGTCGAACTCGGTGAGTTCCTCGTCGATGATCGCTTCCTGCAGTCCGGCCTGTTGCGGAAAGCTGCAGCGGAAGCCGAGCCCGTCGTCGTAGACGCGGAACACCACCGCGAAGCGGCGCTGGCGGCCGCCGCGCTCGCCCAGCTCCACGCGCAACTCGTTGTAGTGGTTGCGCACGTAGCGGCGCTCGCCCCACGGCTGTTCCCAGGTCTCGTCGACGCTGCGGCTGTGCTGGTCCAGCACAGCCAGGTCGCGATCCAGCGCGCCGTCGCGCAACTGGAAGCCCAGCCGCGATTCGCCGATCACCGGCTCGCCCAGGCGCTGCACGCGATAGCTGGGGCGGCCGTCGTCCAACTGCAGGGAGACGCGCAGGATCTTGCCCGGCGAGTCCACGCTGGCCACCGTCTGCGGCGCGGCGTGCAGGCATGGCGCAACGCACCACAACACGCTCGCCAGCAACGACGGCAGACGCAGGCGCGACAGGACCTCAAACAGCGGCATCTCCCCTCCCAGGGCGACCGTGGCATCGCAACGACTATAGCGAGGCGGTCCATGGCCGCCGGAGGCCCGTACGATGAATACGTATGCAAATGCACGCGCCGCATTGCCGCCCGTCTACCATGTCCGTAGCGCCTCCGCGATGCGGAGGCGGCGACCGCAGCGCCGGCGTGCCGGCCTGCGCTTCCACCATGCAGGCAAAGAGGGAGGGAGGTCGATCGGTGCGAGCCGGTCTGCCGCTTCGATGCTGAAGATGATTTGCTTGGCCGCCACCTTGGGTGCCGCGGCGTCGGCGTCTGCTGGACAGACGTCATTGCAATGGCGTGGCCAGACCGCGCAGGCCGAGGCCACTGCCGACGGCGGTTTCGTGCTGCACGCGGCCCAAGGCACACGCACGGTGCCGGCGCAGCCGTTGCGCAGCGAGACCGATAGCCCGTTGTTCGATGCGCTGTTCGCGCTGGCGCAACAGGAACTGCGCGACGACCAGGTGCAGGCGATCCGCGACCCGGCGTTCGATCACGGCAAGCCGTTGCCGTGCGATTGCTACCAGACCGGCGAGCGCTGGCCCTACGTGTGGACCCGCGATGTCAGCTATGCCGCGGACCTCGCCCTGGCGCGGCTGGATCCGGAGCGCACGCGCCGCTCGCTGCGCTTCAAGCTGTCGCCGATGCGCGGCGCCGACGCGCTGCCGGGGCTGTTCGTGGCGCAGGACACTGGCTCCGGCGGCAGTTGGCCGGTGAGCAGCGACCGCGTGGTGTGGTTCCTGGCCGCGCGCCACCTGCTGGACGATCCGGCCTTCGCCGCCGATACCCGCGCCGCGCTCACGGCCACGCTGGCGCAGGATCGCGCGTTCGCGTTCGACCCGCGCATCGGCCTGTACCGCGGCGAGACCTCGTTCCTGGACTGGCGCGAGCAGACCTATCCGGCCTGGACCCGCGAGGATGTCGGCTTCATCGCCAGTTCCTTCGCGCTGTCGACCAACGTGCTGCATTACCAGGCGCTGCGCCTGGGCGAGCGCCTGGCCCGGGAGCAGGGCGACACGCAGGCGGCCGCGCGCTATGCCGACTGGGCCGATGCGCTGCGCCAGGCGATCGCGCAGCGTTTCTGGCGCGAGGACCGCGGCACCTACGTCGGCTACATCGGCACCGCCGAGCATCCGGTGCGCTACGAACGCTACGACCTGCTGGGCCTGTCGCTGGCGGTGCTGGCCGACGTGCTGCCGGCCGCGCGCGCGCGCCAGGCGCTGGCGCGCTATCCGGCGGTGGAGGCGGGCAGCCCGGTGGTGTGGCCGCAGCAGCGCGAGGTGCCGATCTACCACAACCGGGCGATCTGGCCGTTCGTCAGCGCCTACGCGCTGCGTGCGGCGCGGCATACCGACGACAGCGCGCGCATCGACCTGGAAGTGCGCTCGCTGCTGCGCGGCGCCGCGTTGGCCGGCTCGAACATGGAGAACTACGAGTTCCTGAGCCAGGCCGTGCATCTCGACGACGGTCCGCTCAGCGGCCCGGTGGTCAATTCGCCGCGGCAGCTGTGGTCGGTGGCCGGCTATCTGGCGATGGTGATGGAGGGCGTGTTCGGCGTGGAGGACGACGGCCGCGTGTTGCCCAAGTTGCCGACCAGCCTGGTGCCCATGCTGTTCGGCGAGCGCCAGGAGATTGCGTTGCAGCTGAAGGACCGCCGGATCGTGCTGCGCCGGCCGATGCAGCTGCAGGGCGACCTGCTGGTCGCCGGCAAGACCCACAGCCAGAACGGCGTCATCACCATCGACTTGGTGGCACGCCACAGCGGAAGTGCGCCCTTGCAGATGCTGACGGCAGAAGACGCCTTCGCACCGCTGGCACCGCCGGCACCGCAGGTGCGGCGCGAGACCGGGGGCTGGCGTGTGCAGGCGGCTGCGGACACGGTGTTGTATGTCGATGGGCAGGCACGCACGGGCAGCGCCGACGGCGCGTTGCTGCCGCTGGCCGAGTGCGTCCAATGCCTGAGTCTCACCCGGAAGGGTGTGCGTTGGGAGTCGTTGCACAGCCCCACTGTCTGCGTCGGCAACGTCGCCCGCGTGGAGGGCGCCGACGGTTGGACGTGGACCGCGCCGCACGATGGCGCCTACCGGCTGAGCCTGCGTTACGTCAACGCGCATGGTCCGATCAACACCGGCGTCACCGCCGCGGTCAAACGCCTGCAGGTGCAGTGCGGCGCCGCGCCAGCACAGTCGCAACCGCTGGTGATGCCGCACAGCGTCGGCGAGCAGACCTCCACGACGGCGCTGTTCGAGCTGCAGGCCGGGCAACGTTGCGTCGCGCGGCTGCTGCCGGCGGCAAACATGAGCGCACTGCAGCACTTCGCGCGCTACACCGGGGGCCAGGGCGGCGCCGATGGCGTGGTCAATACCGCCGATGTCGCCGCGCTGCTGATCGCGCCGGCCGGCCCAATGGAGGAGCGTCCATGAGCGCCTTGCCACGTGCCAAGCCGGCGCTGTCGTTCTGGCAGATCTGGAACATGTGCTTCGGCTTCCTCGGCATCCAGTTCGGCTTCGCGCTGCAGAACGCCAATGCCAGCCGCATCTTCCAGACCCTGGGCGCGGACATGGAGCAGGTGCCGGGACTGTGGATCGCCGCACCGCTCACCGGCCTGATCGTGCAGCCGATCGTCGGTTACCTGTCCGACCGCACCTGGAACCGTTTCGGCCGGCGTCGCCCGTACTTCATGGTCGGCGCGCTGTTCACCACGTTGGCCTTGCTGGTGATGCCGAACTCGCCGGCGCTGTGGGTGGCGGCCGGCACGTTGTGGGTGCTGGACGCCTCGATCAACATCTCGATGGAGCCGTTCCGCGCCTTCGTCGGCGACCAGTTGCCGACGCGCCAGCGCGCCACCGGCTATGCGATGCAGAGCTTCTTCATCGGTGTCGGCGCAGTGGTGGCGAGCATGCTGCCGTGGCTGCTGGCGCACTGGGGCGTCAGCAACACTGCGGGGCCCGGCGAGGTGCCGGCGACGGTGCGCTACGCGTTCTATGTCGGCGGCGCGGTGCTGTTCCTGTCCATCGGTTGGACCGTACTGCGCACCCGCGAGTATCCGCCTGAAGACCTGCACGGCTTCGACGTCGCCACGCCGGCCGCCACGGCGGCGCAACCGCGCCGTGTCGATGGCGCCGCTGCGCTGTGGTGTGCGGTAGGCACTGCCGGCGCGGTAGCCATCGCCTGGTGCCGCGGAGACCGCATGCTGTACGTGCTGGCCGGCCTGTGCATCGGCTACGGCGTGCTGCAGGGCGTGGCGCCGCGCCTGCGCCGCGGACACATGCTGGCGGCGATCGTCTGCGATCTGCAGACCATGCCGCAGGCGATGCGGCGGCTGGCCTGGGTCCAGTTCTTCTCCTGGTTCGCGCTGTTCGCGATGTGGATCTACACCACCGCGGCGGTCACCCAGACCCACTACGGCACCCACGATGCCACCTCGGCTGCCTACAACGACGGGGCAAACTGGGTCGGCGTGCTGTTCGCCGCCTACAACGGCTTCGCCGCATTGGCCGCGATCGCCATTCCGCTGCTGGTGCGCGCCTGCGGGTTGCGCGTGAGTCATCTGCTCAACCTGTGCCTGGGCGCGGCCGGCCTGCTGTCGTTCCTGTGGATCCGCGATCCGCAGTGGCTGCTGCTGTCGATGGTCGGGGTGGGCTTCGCCTGGGCGTCGATCCTGTCGCTGCCCTACGCGCTGCTGTCGGACAGCGTGCCGGCAGCGAAGATGGGCGTGTACATGGGCATCTTCAATTTCTTCATCGTGATCCCACAGTTGGTCGCGGTCAGCGTGCTGGGCTTCGTGCTCACGCACTGGCTCGGCGGCCGGCCGCTGTACGCGCTGGCGATCGGCGGCGGCAGCCTGCTGGTGGCGGCGCTGTGCGTGCTGTGGGTGCCGTCGGATTCGGGAGCGAACGCATGATCGATCGGATGTCGTTGTTGGCGCTGGCCCTGCTGGGTGCCTGCGCCGCGTCGGCGCAGGCCCAGGCACCGGCGCAGGAGGAGTTCTACGGCACGCTGGAGCCGTTCGCCAGCGACGCGGTGTACTTCGTGGTCACCGATCGCTTCGTCAACGGCGATCCCGGCAACGATCATCGCGACCAGGGCGGTGCGCATCGCACCTTCGATATCCCGATCCCGGCGCCGCCGGGCGAGAGCGACAACATCGGCTACCTCGGCGGCGACTTCAAGGGCGTGGTCGACAACGCCGGCTACATCCGCGACCTGGGCTTCGGCGCGGTGTGGATCACCCCGATCGTCGACAACCCGGACGAGGCCTTCACCGGCGGCAAGCCGATCACCTGGGGCAGCTCGTTGAGCGACCGTGGCAAGACCGGTTACCACGGCTACTGGGGCGTCAATTTCTACAAGCTCGACGAGCATCTGCCGAGCCCGGGCCTGGATTTCGCTGGCTTCACCCAGGCCATGCATGCGCAGCAGCTGAAGGTGGTGCTGGACATCGTCGGCAATCACGGCTCGCCGGCCTGGACCATGCCCAAGCGGCAGCCGATGTTCGGCCAGGTCTTCGACCGCGACGGCAAACTGATCGCAGATCACCAGAACCTGCCGCCGTCCAAGCTGGACCCGGCGCACAACCCGCTGCACGCGTTCTACAACACCGGCGGCAACCTGGCGCAGTTGTCCGATTTCAACGAGCGCAACCCGGCGGTGATGGAGTATCTGGTCGGCGCCTATTCGCAGTGGTTGGGGCAGGGCGCCGATGCGTTCCGCATCGACACCATCGGCTGGATGCCGGACAGCTTCTGGCACGAGTTCGTGCGCCGCATCCGCGCGCAGCGCCCGGGCATGTTCATGTTCGGCGAGGACTTCGACTACAACGCGCACAAGATCGCCGGCCATACCTGGGCCGACAACGCCGGTGTCAGCGTGCTGGATTTCCCGCTCAAGCAGGCACTGGCGGCGACCTTCGGCCACGCCCAGCGCGGCTACGAGACGCTGCAGCCGGCGCTGTACCTGGAACGCGGCCCGTACGCCAATCCGTACGAGCTGATGACCTTCTACGACAACCACGACATGGCGCGGCTGGACGCCAGCGACGCCGGCTTCATCGACGCGCACAACTGGCTGTTCACCGCCCGCGGCATCCCGGTGATCTACTACGGCTCGGAGACCGGCTTCATGCGCGGGCGCGCCGAGCATGCCGGCAACCGCAACTACTTCGGCCAGGAGCGGGTGAACGCGGCGCCGAGCAGCCCGATCTTCGCGCCGCTGCGGCGCATCGCCACGCTGCGCCAGCGCAGCCCGGCGCTGCAGCGCGGCCTGCAGCTCAACCTGCAGCTGTCCGGCGACGAGGCGGTGTTCTACCGCGTGTTCCAGCATGCGGGCAGCACCCAGACCGCGCTGGTGCTGCTGAACAAGAGCGATGCGCCACGCACGCTGGAGGTGCGCCGCTACCTGCAGCCGGGCACCTGGCACGACGGCTTCGACGGCAGCGCCATCGAGGTGACCGATGTCCTGCGCGCCGAGGTGCCGGCACACGGCGTGCGGGTCTTCCTGTCCGATGCGCCGATCGTGCGCCCGGACCTGCGCGCGCGGCTGCGCTGGCTGATGGCGGCCAAGGACGGGGTGGCGCCAGCGCACTGAACGCGGCGCGGCAGGCGTTGCGGGGTCGCGCAGGGCTGCGGGACTCGGCGTGCGGCGAGCACGCTGCGTCAGGTTCCTGGTGTCCCCGGCCAATGACAGGCGGCGGCGCTGCCGTGACGCAGGCCGGCCGCGTCAGCCGCGCAGCGAGGAGCCGCGCAGCGCCAGCGTCACCGGCAGGGTGCGGCTGCTCACCGGCTGCCCGGCGATCTGCGCCAGCAGGGTATCCACCAGCACCGCACCGGCCAGCTTGGTGTCCTGCTGCACCGTCGACAGCGCCGGATCGACGCTGGCGGCCACCGGGATATCGTCGAAGCCGGCCAGGGCCACGTCCTCGGGCACGCGCAGGCCATGCTCGCGCAAGGCCTTCAGCGCGCCGATGGCGATCAGGTCGCTGGCGGCGAACAGCGCATCGAAGCGCTCGCCGCGGCCGAGCAGGGCCAGGGCGGCCTCGTAGCCGGATTGCTCGGTGGTGATCGCATCGACCTGCAGCGCCGGCGTGGCCTCGGCGCCGGCCGCGCGCAGTGCCTGCAGGTGGCCGCGGTAGCGTTCCAGGAATTCGGGGTAATGGTTGGAGGCGTCGCCGAGGAAGGCGATGCGGCGGCGGCCCTGCGCCAGCAGGTGCGTGGTGATGTCGTGCCCGCCCTGGAAGTTGTCGCTGCCGATCGACACCCCCGGCTGCCCGGGCAGCACCGCGCCCCAGCGCACGAAGTGCGTGCCCTGGTCGACCAGGTGCTGCAGCCGTTGCTGCGCCTGCAGGTAGTCGCCATAGCCGAGCAGGATCAGCCCGTCGGCCTTCTGGCTGTCGCCGTAGTCGGCGCGCCAGTTGTCCGACAACTGCTGGAACGACACCAGCAGGTCGTAGCCATGGCGGGCGCAAGCGCGGGTGATCGAGCCCAGCATCGAGTGGAAGAACGGGTTGATCAGCGAGTCGTCGGTGGTCGGGTCTTCGAAGAACAGCAGCGCCAGGGTGCCGGCATTGCGCAGGCGCAGGCTGGAGGCGTGCTTGTCGACCTTGTAGTTCAGCTCGCGCGCGATCGCCAGGATCTTGCGCCGGGTCTGCTCGTTGACCGCGGGACTGCCGCGCAGCGCGCGCGAGACCGTGGGTTGCGACACGCCTGCCAGATAGGCGATGTCCAGCGATGTGGCCTTGCCTTTGATGACGGCGCGTCCGGGTGCGGGGAAAACGTCGGCGAAGCATGCCATGGCGGCTGTCGTAGCTCTTGCTGCGCTGCAGCGAGGATGGCGGCAGCGCCTCGTCTTCGAGGGCCTTACGTGGTTACCAAAAGGTATCGTTTTGAGAAAGAGTGGTTTACCATTTTCCCAATAACCTGATCCGGACATGGGTGGCCCGCGGCAACGCCGGCCGAGCGTGCGACATGAGCACTACCACCGCCCTCGCTTGAGTTCCCGCCCAAGGCTGTCCGAGCAGGCGCCCTTGTGGCGCCTTCTTTCTGTCCCGCGCCCAGACTGGCCTGCCGCCGAGGTGGCGCGGACGCCATCCCCCCAGTTTCCCTTTCCGCCGACTCCCATGATCACCATCACGCTCCCCGACGGCAGCCGCCGCGAATTCGAACATCCCGTCAGCCCCATGGACGTGGCCCAGTCCATCGGCCCCGGTCTGGCCAAGGCGACCATCGCCGGCCAGGTCGACGGCCGCCTGGTCGACGCCTGCGACCTCATCGACCACGACGCCAGCCTGCGCCTGATCACCGCCAAGGACGCCGAAGGCGTGGAGATCATCCGCCACTCCTGCGCGCACCTGGTCGGTCACGCGGTCAAGCAGCTGTATCCCGAGGTCAAGATGGTGATCGGCCCGGTCATCGCCGAGGGCTTCTACTACGACATCTACAGCGAGCGCCCGTTCACCCCCGAGGACATGGCGGCGATCGAGAAGCGCATGCAGGAGCTGATCGCGCAGGACTACGACGTGATCAAGAAGGTCACCCCGCGCGCCGAGGTGATCGAGCTGTTCAAGCAGCGCGGCGAGGACTACAAGCTGCGCCTGATCGAGGACATGCCCGAGGACGTCACCGCGATGGGCCTGTACTACCACCAGGAATACGTGGACATGTGCCGCGGCCCGCACGTGCCGAACACGCGCTTCCTCAAGGCCTTCAAGCTGACCCGCATCTCCGGCGCCTACTGGCGCGGCGACGCCAAGAACGAGCAGCTGCAGCGCATCTACGGCACCGCCTGGGCCGACAAGAAGCAGCTCGAGGCCTACATCCTGCGCATGGAGGAGGCCGACAAGCGCGACCACCGCAAGATCGGCAAGCAGCAGGACCTGTTCCACCTGCAGGAAGAGGGTCCGGGCCTGGTGTTCTGGCACCCCAAGGGCTGGTCGATCTGGCAGGTGGTCGAGCAGTACATGCGCAAGGTCTACCGCGACAGCGGCTACGGCGAGGTGCGCTGCCCGCAGATCCTGGACGTGTCGCTGTGGCAGAAGTCCGGCCACTGGGACAACTACCAGGACAACATGTTCTTCACCGAGTCGGAGAAGCGCACCTACGCGGTCAAGCCGATGAACTGCCCCGGCCACGTGCAGGTGTTCAACCAAGGCCTGCACAGCTACCGCGACCTGCCGATCCGCTACGGCGAGTTCGGCGCGTGCCACCGCAACGAGCCGTCCGGCGCGCTGCACGGCATCCTGCGCGTGCGCGGTTTCACCCAGGACGACGGCCACATCTTCTGCACCGAGCAGCAGATCGAGGCCGAAGTCACCGCCTTCCACCAGCAGGCGCTGAAGGTGTACGGCGACTTCGGTTTCGACGACATCCAGATCAAGATCGCCTTGCGCCCGGAAAAGCGCCTCGGCGACGACGCCACCTGGGACAAGGCCGAGGCCGCGCTGCGCGCCGCGCTCGGCGCCTGCGGGGTGGAGTGGCAGGAACTGCCGGGCGAGGGCGCCTTCTACGGCCCGAAGATCGAGTACCACCTCAAGGACGCGATCGGCCGCACCTGGCAGCTCGGCACCATGCAGGTGGATTTCATGATGCCCGGCCGCCTCGGCGCCGAGTACGTGGACGAGCACAGCCAGAAGAAGCATCCGGTCATGCTGCACCGAGCCATCGTCGGGTCGATGGAGCGGTTCATCGGCATCCTGATCGAACATCACGCCGGCATGTTCCCGGCCTGGCTGGCGCCGGTGCAGGCCGTGGTCATGAACATCACGGACGCGCAGGCAGACTATGTAGACAACGTGCGGAAACTCCTTGCAAATCAAGGCTTCCGCATCGAGGCCGATTTGCGGAACGAAAAAATCGGTTATAAGATTCGCGAACACACGCTGCAGCGGGTGCCGTACCTGTTGGTCGCGGGCGACCGCGAGACGGAAAACGGCGCGATTGCGGTCCGTACGCGATCGGGGGAGGATCTGGGCACCATGTCGGTCGCCGCCTTCGCCGAACGGCTGCGCGCCGAGCAGTTGGCGTGACACCACCCTGGTGCGGACGGAGCCTCCGTCCGCGCCAGTCCGATTCCCCTGGGAGATTGCAACATCAGTACCCCTGACAACAAACAGAACCGCAAGAACCAAGAGATCCGCGTGCCGCGCGTGCGCGTGATCGGCGCGGACGGCGAGATGGTCGGCGTGTTGACCCGCGACGAAGCGCTGGCGCTGGCCGAAGAGGACGGGCTCGACCTGGTCGAAATCCAGCCGCAGGCCGATCCGCCGGTCTGCAAGATCATGGACTTCGGCAAGTTCAAGTTCGAGCAGCAGAAAAAGGCCAACGAAGCCAAGAAGAAGACCAAGCAGGTCGAGATCAAGGAAATCAAGTTCCGTCCGGTCACCGACGAAGGCGATTACCAGATCAAGCTGCGCAACATGCGCCGTTTCATCGAGGAAGGCGACAAGGTCAAGGTCAACATCCGTTTCCGCGGCCGCGAGATGAGCCATCAGGAGCTCGGTCGCGAAATGGCCGCGCGGATCGAGGCCGATCTGGGCGAAGACATCGTCATCGAATCGCGTCCGCGCCTGGAAGGCCGGCAGATGGTGATGATGATCGCGCCGAAGAAGCGCTGACCCAGTCCGGGATCGCGCCCCGCCCAGTGCGGGCGCGCGACCGCCTGGGCGCCAACGGCGCCCACCGACATGGTCATTCCGGCTTTTTGCCCCAGCGCAGGCTGCGTGGCGACGCCGTGCGCGCCGTTTTCGATTCCCTAGTCCCCATTCTCGATTCCCGGCGCGCCAGTGCGCGCCACCCGAACCGCATGATTTGCAAGGCATTCCAAGCCCTGGCATAATGCGCGCCCCAGTTCATCGGGTTTGCCGCTCGCGCGGCAATAGGACCCGCCCGGATCCTCAGTGGATCAAGGGCTTACAAGCAGGTAAGGGCACGGACGGAAAGTGTGGCGCAGCCACCGCCCTGACCAGTGACAAAACACCATCAAGGACATTGCAATGCCCAAGATCAAGACCAACCGGGCGGCGGCCAAGCGTTTCCGCAAGACCGCCTCCGGCAAGTACAAGGCCGGCCACGCCAACCGTAGCCACATCCTCACCAAGAAAGCGACCAAGCGGAAGCGCAACCTGCGGCAGACGAACCACGTCCGTGCCGAGGACGCAGGCCGTCTGGACCGTATGCTTCCCTACCTCTGAGGACTGAACCATGGCTCGAGTCAAGCGTGGCGTCCAGGCGCGCCGTCGTCACAAGAAAGTTCTGAACCTCGCCAAGGGCTACTACAACGCCCGTCGCAAGGTCTTCCGCGTCGCCAAGCAGGCGGTGATCAAGGCGCAGCAGTACGCCTACATCGGCCGCAAGCAGAAGAAGCGCAATTTCCGTTCGCTGTGGATCACCCGCATCAATGCGGCGGCCCGCATCAACGGCATGAGCTACAGCCGCTTCATGAACGGCCTGCTCAAGGCCGGCATCACCCTCGACCGCAAGGTGCTGGCGGACATCGCCGTGCACGACGCGCAGGGCTTTGCCGCCCTGGCGGAGAAGGCGAAGGGCGCGCTGGCGGCATAAGTTTGCGAGTCCCTGCAGAAACCCGCGCGTCCGCGTGCGGGGTTTCGGCGGGAGCCATCGCAGGCATGCAGGGGAAGGGCGCAAGTCCTTCCCCTTTTGCGTTTTTGGGCACCCCGGCGACGGGGCGCCTGCCGGGTAGGGAGGTTCCGCATCGGCGGGACACGGTGGCCACGGGTTCGGCCGGAGCAGTGAGGCGCGAGTGCAATGAGTGAGATCGATTCCCTGAGCGGGCAGGCGCTGGCGGACATCGCCGCGGCGCAGAGTCCGGAGGCGCTGGAGCAACTGCGGGTCGCGCTGCTCGGCAAGAGCGGCAGCATCACCGCCCAGCTCAAGCAGCTCGGCGCGTTGGCGCCGGAGCAGCGCAAGCTGGCCGGCGAGGCGATCAACCGCGCGCGCGACACGGTGTCCGCCGCGCTGGCCGAGCGCCGCACGCTGCTGGAGACCGCGGCGCTGGACGCGCGCCTGGCCGCCGAGCGCATCGACGTGACCCTGCCGGGCCGGCGCGGCGAACGCGGCGGGCTGCATCCGGTCACCCGTACCCTGGAGCGCATCACCGAGATCTTCGCCCGGCTGGGCTACGAGTTGTCCGACGGCCCCGAGATCGAGGACGACTGGCACAACTTCGAGGCGTTGAATTTCCCGCCGCACCACCCGGCGCGGGCGATGCACGACACCTTCTATTTCGGCGACGGCCGCCTGCTGCGCACCCACACCTCGGGCGTGCAGGTGCGCTACATGGGGGAGCATGCGCCGCCGCTGCGCATGATCGCCGCCGGCAAGGTCTACCGCAGCGACAGCGACCAGACCCATTCGCCGATGTTCCACCAGGTCGAAGGCCTGCTGGTCGACGAGCATGCGACCTTCGCCGACCTCAAGGGCACCCTGGCCGAGTTCGTGCGCGCGTTCTTCGAGCGCGATTTCCAGATGCGCTTCCGTCCCAGCTACTTCCCCTTCGTCGAGCCCGGCGCCGAGGTCGACATCGCCTGGCAGCAGCCCGACGGCAGCACCCGCTGGCTGGAAGTGCTCGGCTGCGGCATGGTGCACCCGAACGTGCTGCGCAACGTCGGCATCGACCCGGAGCGCTACACCGGCTTCGCCTTCGGCATGGGCGTGGAGCGTTTCGCGATGCTGCGCTACGGCGTCAACGACCTGCGCGCCTTCTTCGAGAACGACGTGCGGTTCCTGCGGCAGTTTGCTTGAGGCTGGGAAACGGGAATCGGGAATCGGGAATGGGCAAAGCAACGCAAAGGCTCGTTTCCCCTCTCCGTTTCCGTCTCAGTAGACCGCGTCTTCGATTCCCCATTCTCCATTCCCGATTCCCGGCCCTTCCATGAAATTCAGCGAAAACTGGCTGCGCAGCCACGTTCCGACCCAGGCCACGCGTGAGCAGCTCACCGCGACCCTGACCGCCATCGGCCTGGAGGTCGAGGAGGTCGTGCCGCTTGGCGACGGCCTGCAGCAGGTGGTGGTGGCGCGGATCGTCGAGGCCGCGCCGCATCCCGAGGCCGACCGGTTGCAGGTGTGCCGGGTCGATGCCGGGCAGGGCGAACTGCTGCAGATCGTCTGCGGTGCGCCCAATGCACGCGCGGGCCTGGTCGCGCCGCTGGCGCTGGTCGGTGCGCAGGTCGGCGGCATCGCGATCAAGCCGGCCAAGCTGCGCGGGGTCGCGTCCAACGGCATGCTGTGCTCGGCCAAGGAGCTGGGCCTGGACAGCGACGCGTCCGGCCTGTTCGAACTGTCCGACGATGCGCCGATCGGCCAGGCGCTGATCGAGTATCTGGGCCTGCCCGACGCCAGCATCGAGATCAAGCTCACCCCCAACCGCGCCGACTGCTTCGGCGTGCGCGGTATCGCCTACGACGTGGCCGCGGCCTGCGGCAGCGACGTGCTGCCGCTGGCGGTGACGCCGGCGGCGGTGAGCAGCGAGCGCACGCTGGCGGTGACGCTGGATGCGGGCGCCGATGCGCCGCGTTATTGCGGCCGCGTGGTCGAGGACCTGGATCCGGCGGCGAAGACGCCGCTGTGGATGGCCGAGCGCCTGCGCCGCAGCGGCGTGCGTCCGCTGTCGCTGCTGGTGGACATCACCCAGTACGTGATGCTGGAACTGGGCCAGCCGATGCATGCGTTCGACCTCGACACGTTGCAGGGCCCGATCGGCGTGCGCCACGCGCGCGGCGGCGAGACCCTGACCCTGCTCGATGGCCGCGAGGCCGTGCTGGATCCGGCGTTCCTGCTGATCACCGATGCCGATCGGCCGGTGGCGCTGGCCGGGCTGATGGGCGGCCACGCCACCCGGGTCACCGAGACCACTCGCCACGTGTTCCTGGAGGCCGCGCATTTCGCCCCGGCCGCGATCATGGGCCGCGGGCGCAAGCTCGGCCTGCACACCGATGCCGGTCACCGCTTCGAGCGCGGCGTGGATCCGGCGCTGCCGCGGCAGGCGCTGGAG
>NZ_AQOI01000005.1:0-20441 GCF_000364665.1 Xanthomonas sp. SHU 199 | reverse complement strand
CGATCGGGACATAGGCAGAGCCGGACTTCAGCACGGCCAGCAATGCGACCACCAGCTCCAGCGATCTGCCGTGGCACACCCCCACCATAGTGCGAGGACCTGCGCCTTGTTCGATCAGCCGGTCGGCGAGCAGGTTGGCCCTTCGGTTGAGTTCGGCATAAGTGAGCATGGAACGGCCGCACACCACGGCGGTGGCGCAGGGTGTGCGCTCCGTCTGCTCTTCAAAGAAGTCGTGGATGCAGGCATCCGGTCGCAACGCAAGGTCGGCGCCTTGCCAGGTGCTGAACTGATCCTGCCATTCCTCCGTGAGTAGGAGGCGGTATGCGGCAACCTGACGTCTGCCATCGGCAGCGACCTGGTGCAGAACGTGCACGAGCCTGTCGAGCACGGCCTGTGCGTCGGCTTCGCCGAAATGGCCGAGTGCATAGTCCAGATGCAGTCGCACGTCCTGGTTGCCGTAGTCGCACAGCACGAAGGTCAGTGGGACGCGCTCGTGCGAGTGCGATAGGTAGTGCGTCTCGACCTGCTCGCCATGGATCTGGAAATTGAAATCCAGCTTTTGATAGTTGAAGGCGATTTCGTATGGGAGATCGTCGCTGGTGCCGTGCTTGTCGCGAAGCGCCCTGACCAGGTCCCCGAGCGGGAAGCGGCCATGACGATGGTCCTGCCGCAGCACCGAGGCCACATACTCGACCAGTTGGATAAAGGCGATACAGGGATCCGGGGCGAACCGGTGCATGTTCACGTTGACGATGGAGCCGATGGTGTTCTTGTCGTCCGCGTTGCGTCGGTTGTGCACAGGCGAACCGATGACGAGATCGGTGCGCTGGTGCGACCTGGAAAAATACAGGCACAGCGCTGCATGCATCACCGCAACAAGATCTGCTTTTGCGTCGACTGCCAGTTTTCGTAGCGAGGTAAGCAATGCCGCATCCAGGACTGCGCTGACACGCCTGCTGCCAATCGCTGCCGGTGCATGCGAAACCGGGAACAAGGCTTCCCGTGTGCCGGTGTGGCGCGACAGCCAGTGTTCGCGGCTGCGCAGATACTGCGGGCTCCCGCGATAGCCGGATTGGCGCAGCATCTGATCGACGAAGGAGCAGGGTGGGCGGGTAGGGGCCACGTCGGCCCCCGCTCCTTCCGGCTCTGCGTACATCCCAAGAAGGCGGCGCATCTGCAGTGCGAATCCCCAGCCATCCATGATGAGGTGATGGGCCTTGGAGAAATACCAATGCTCGCCGGATGCCAGCCGCAGCAACGCATCTTCGAATACGTTCGATGCGATGTCGGTGAACGCCGTTGCCATGCGCTCTTCGATCCAGGCCAGCGCGGCCGCCGCGGTGGCAACTTCCACGAGGCGCAGTTCGGTCTGCCACACGTCGCTGAGAAACGGCGTGCAGCGGCCATCGCTTTCGCGAAAACGCAGGCGGTAAGCGTCATTATCCTGTAACAGACGGGTGCGTGCCTGTCGAAAGCGGTCAAGATCCAGTTCGCCGCGATAGACCTGATAGCCCCCGATGTTGTTTACCACCGTCCCGAAGAGCTGCCCCTCCAGGTGGATGTCCTGCTGCGCCGGTGTCAATTCCAGAGCCATGTGCTTTATCCAGTCGCTTCCATCGCCATAAGGTGATCGCGTGCGAGCGACGCGGCTCACGCCGCTGTCGTATTCTTGCCTTGCAGGTGGTGCCAGGTATGGATCGGATGCGCCTCTTGCGGATCAGAGAGTGACGTCGCTGATGACGACGCTTTGGTCGCCGTCCTGGTAAGGCACAGCGCTGTTGTCCCTGATACTCGCCAGCGCTCTAGCATGCTTGGCGAGTGGGGAGAATGTCTTGACCAGCACGGTGGATGGTTGCTTGCTGGTCATGGCGAGGGTGAACTGCATGCCGTTGCACGACCTGCCTCGGCAGTTGAGGACCTTGTAGTTGCCGTAGCTGGAGCGGCTGCCCGCGTAGTCCATCCGCTGGCCTCCCGTTTCGATCGAGTGCAGTCCCATCGCCTCCGGAAAAAACAGGCCGACGCGCCGTATCGAGGGGTCCGCGTCGATGCGAATGGTCGAAGTCCTTCCGGTCGCGGTCTGTTCTGTTCGCAGAACGGTCACGTTCGCCGGGCTCAGCGAAGCGGATGCGACGGGTGCGGCGAGATAGGTCTCGCCGGACTCCGGGAAGACGGGTGTCATGGACGCCCTGGTTCCCATCGCGCGCGCCACGGCGAGAGGCGGGTATGCGCTCGACGAGACGAGGTGGGCATCGCCGCCGGCGCCCTGTACGTAGAGGATGTTCACCGCCTGCGGTTGTTCCGTGTCATAGGCGGAGGCGTGCATCGAGAAGAAGGCGCTGCCGGCAACGACCAGCAGCATCGCGACGCCGCCGTAGCGCAGCGTCCTGCAGGGCGTGTCGGCCGGCATCGATGGCGCAAGGAACGAGGCGGCCAGGCCGATGAGCACGCCCATGCCGACAGCGCCGATCGCCTCATTGAACCCGAGCAGCATTTCGAACAGGAATGTCGCGTTCAGCAAGATCGCAAACGCCACCGATGCCGGCAGCAACAGAATCAGCGGCAAGGCGCTGCGTAATCGCGGGGCAACCAGGAGCAGCAGGCCCGCGGCGGATAGCGCCATGGAGGGAAGGATGAACAGGTAGCTGATGCCGGGCAGCAACAGGGCCGTCACCATGCCAGCCAACAGCCATGCGTATCCCACGCCGACCCAGATTCCCTCGGGGCTGCTCCAGCGCTTGAACGCGCGTTGCGCGGCCAATGTCGCCAACAGGACGCACGCCCATAGCAATATCCGGTTTGCCGTGGTGTCGCTGTGCCATGCGGGCTCCACTCCATTGGCCAGGGACAGGGCGGTCGTCAGCAGGTAGCCGACCAGGCCGCCCAGCACGGCGCAGACGACGACCAGCAGGAACCCTGTCAGGACGCTCGTCCCGACAATGGCCAGCCGTTGTCCCAGGCGCCAGTGGCACAGCGCGAAGATGCCGAGCAGTGCGATGGACAGAACGATGCCGGTGTTCACCGGCCATCCAACCACCCCAACTCCCAGGAGGTCGGTGTACACCCGGCGGCCCATCGCCTGCGGCGCGGGAATGTCGCGATCCAGCAGCGAGACCAGCAGGCCGTAGACGTGGTCGCCTTGTTGCTGAAGGCTGCCGCGATCCAGCGACTGCAGATTGTCGCGTGGCGTGTGGTAGTAAGCCATGTGATCGCCATAGGCGAAGTTGACCCCCTGCATGCCGTGCGACTTGAAGATCGTCAGGTCGGTGTCGTTGGGTAGAAGCGCATACGCCGTGTTGAGCAGGGAATTGGTCAGTGGCCGTGCGGAGCTGGCGGCGAACGCGTCGACCAGCCAGCCGCTGGTGCTGCCGGTCTCGAACAATGCGCTTTGTCCGGACGTGCCGCGTGCCTCGATGTTGATCGCCAATGCGAGACCTGTGGCGAGTGGGGACTGGGTGGCGAATCCGTGGGCACCCAGCAGTCCTGCTTCTTCGCCGTCGGTGAACAGGAAGCGAACGCTGTTTCTGCTGGCAGGACGTTGCGCAAGCATGCGCGCGGTCTCAAGCAGGATCGACACGCCCGCGCCGTCGTCGCTTGCGCCGGGGCCTGCATCGACTGAATCGTAATGTGCAGATAGCAGCAAGGTTTTGCCGGCAGCCGATCCCTTGCGCAACGCAGTGATGTTTTCCACCTTGGCGCAGACGTAGACCCGGAGCTTGCGGCAGGACGTGGCTTGTTGGACATCCGGCTGATAGCCGTACGCGCGCAGTGTGGCGAGGATTCGCTGGCGTACCTTGTCGTTCTCTTCGCTGTCGACAGGGTGTGGCAGCTGTTGCGGCAGGATATGTGTCAATACGTCGAACGCGCGATCGGCGGAAAAGCGATCCGTATCGCTTGCTGTGGCCGGGGAAACCGGCTCGAGGCGCCACTTGGTGAGCGCCGCGAAGGTAATGAAGAGGCTGACTGAAATAATGAATGTGATATTCGTTACTTTCCCAGTCCATTCGGGGTCTGCCTGAACATGAGGTCGCGTCAAGGCCATACTCCATGTAATGCAACGTAATGCAACGTGTTGCAGGAATTGCACTTTACACGCGTCTTCTTGGCTGCGTTGCAACATGCCGCAAGTGCGTTTTGTCTTGGCGGTGCTGCGGCAACTGGACGGTGGCAACAGGCGCGAACTCTATGCACTTCTACGTTTTTTTTGGTAGACAATTTCCAGTTCTGCTGATTTCCACGACACGTTACGTGTGGCTGCGCACTGTTCGCAAGTGGCAGGGAAATCGCAGTTGAAACGTCACATTTTCGGGTTAGAAGTATCTCCGTAAATCTATGCTGTATTGCGCGGCGCATCGCAGAATCTTCGTTGACAGTGCAAATCTGCCAAGAGTAGGATCGGCTCCGCACTGAGGAGGTCCAGGTTTTCAGTAGTGCATATTCGACGCATTCGTGCTGCTGCCGTAATCGCAGCGGCTTATCGGCAGAGATTGCAGCTTCCTTTGAGCATTTCTGTCTCGACGTCAACGGCCATTGATAGGCGGTGAGAAGAATGGAAAGTGCAGCTACGACGTTGTATTACTCCGCTCCTCTCACCCCAGGAGGGCGGGTGGACAACTGGCAGTGCGACGCGGCCACGCGTCCGCCGGAGGTCATTTGCAACTTCCTGACAGTCGGGGTCGAGTTGGGCGTAAACGACCTGCGAAGCGCGCCTGATCTGAGTCCGACCCTGGATGGCTGGGGTTTCCAGAAATTCGACGCCCCCACTGCGGTGGACCAAAAGGATTTTCTGGAGTACGGAAACGCGTCGATCGAGGCTTACATCGAGGAAACCAAGGATCTGCTGAAGAACCTGCTGGGCGCGGACGACGTCGTACATTTCGATACATGCATCCGCCAGAAAGATACGGAATCCGCGGTCAAGCTGGTTAACAATCCGTTCGTTGGGCCTTATCAGCGGGTGCACGTTGACCAGAACCCGACCAGCGCACAGGCGCGGCTCGATCATCATGCCAGCCACGCGCGCCATGTCAGCCGGTTTCAGATCATCAACGTCTGGCGTGCGTTCGTCGAACCGGTCAAGAACTTTCCGCTCGCGTTGCTCGACTACCGCACGGTGGATCCTGTGGAAGATCTGGTGGTGACGCGCAGGATTCTTCCGGAATGGATGCATGAGCGCTGGGTGCAGGACCGTGAAGGATTCTCGCTCAAGCATCGCGATGCGCATCGCTGGTATCACTGGAGCGGGTTGAGGCCGGAAGAAGTCATCCTGTTCAAATGCCACGACAGCGCCAGCAAGAGTTTGCTCGCGTCGCATGGACGTCTCTCGGCAGGAGCTGACATCGGCTTGCGCGATGTGGCTGGCGTGTGTCCGCATACCGCCTTCTTCAATGCGCAGGGACCGGCCACGGGTCACCTGCGCAGTTCTGCCGACCTGCGATTCCTGGTGCTTTACAACTAGAGCCGCAGCCTGGCGACGCCGATAGGCGGCTACCGTTTTCCATGTCCGTGTCACTGATCATGGCTTCAAGGAGATTGGCAATGACGAGCGAAGAGGAACAGATGGAATCGGTAGCAAAGCTGTACGCGAAGGCGACCGAGAACGATTGGCGCACGGTGCAGTCGTCTGCGCAGCAGGCGCAAGCCGAGCGGTCTATGGCTGCAGGCGAAGAGCCGGTCAGCGAGCAGGCGCCTGCTGAAGCGCCATCGTCGGCAAGTCCGATGACGACGGCCGAGACCGTCAAGCTGATGAATGTGGCCCGCTCGATTCTCGTGAACGAGAATGGTAGCGTCGGCTAGGCATGGATGTGCCACGAGCGTCGTAGTGCCGCCTTGGTCTTCAAGGCGGTTTGTTCTGCACGAGTCGCAGGGTGTGCTTCGCATGCGATGTCCCGGTGCGCTCGTCCTTTCCGGAGTGTCAGGTGACCCAGGGGAAAGGGGGCGTCCAGTTCATGCGGCACGGCAGCGATCTGCTTGATGCATCGCAGTCTGGCTCGATCCAGGCCTTGTATGCATTTCACAGTGCGCTTCTTCCTGGAACGATCGCTAACGCGCTCGAGACCCCTTTTTATCGTGCGCACTGGTCCGGCTGCTCGCTGCGGCATGTTGGCCGGGACAGCCTGGCGGAGTTGCCGCTGGTCGAGAAGGATCATATCCGTGCGGCCGGCGATGCCGCGCGAAATCGCGCAGGGGTCATCTGCGACGATATCTTCACTACAGGGACGACGGGAAACCCGCTGATCACGGTGCGCAGCGACCGCGAGCAGGCGTTCATTGCTGACTTCTTCGCGAGAGTGCTGCGCGACCGCGCGCCTGCTCCACTGTTGCGTGGGCTGGAGTTCAAGAATCCGTATCACGGCCACCTGGTCCGGGTGCCCGGGGCTGCCCATTATCACCGTGTCAGCGTGTTCGACGCGGGGAGTTTCGAGTATGGGCGGGCCACTCTCCTGCGCAGCCACAACGACGCCAACGTGGATGCACGCTGCTCGGTACTGATGGGGCTGGAACGCTGCTTGCGGGCGTTCACCCTGGACACGTTGCGAATCTACCCCGATGGGTTCCCAGCCACGGCACTGCGCCTGGTCGTCTCGTACTCGCAGTACCTGACGCAGGCCTGGCGCCGAAGGTTGCAGGAGGTCTGGAGGGCGCCGGTCGTCGATCGGTTCGGCGTCAGCGAGGTGTTTGGCGGCGCCAGCCAGTGCCTGGCCTGTGGCTGGTACCACTTTGAGCCGTTCGTTATCCCGGAGGTGATCGGGGCAGAAAGCGGCAACCCCATGTCCACTGGCCAGGGCCTGCTCGCCTTGACCGCCCTGTGTCCCTTTCAACAGGCGCAACCGCTGATCAGATACTTGACTGGAGACCTCGTCGACGTGACGCACGCCTCCTCGTGCCGTCCGGGGACGACGGCGATAAAGCCGCTGGGTCGCGCGCGATATGGCGTGCCGAAGCCTGGCAGTGATCGTTGGCTGGTCACTCCGGCGTCCGTGCTTGAGGCAGTGGACGAAGTGCCGGAGATCTTGCGTACTGAACGATTCGCCGGCATCGAGCAGGTGCGCGACCCGCGCGCGGTCGGTAACCCGAAATTTCGGACCCGTTGGTCACGGCGGGGCAGCGTGGTGGCGGTCAAGGTCGAAGTGGCGCTTTGCAATGGCCTGTCCGAACGCCGCCGCTTCGACATCCTTGCCGAACTCCGGCGTGAGATCCTGCGTCGCAACATGGCGTTGGTGGATGCGCTTCAAGATGACGCTGCTACGCTCGACGTCGAGGCATGCGACGGTATCGAGGAAGGCGATCTGATTGCGCAGGCGCACTCGGGTGGGGTATGGAGCGCAGCTTGAGGTCAGTCTGGCCGTACGACGTCTGGCATGGTGTTGCGGCGTATCGGCGCAGTTTCGGCAATGAACGAAGAGGGTGCGATGCGACAAGATGAGGCGGAGCCTTTATGTCTGCGTGGCGCATATACGTGGTACGAGCAGTGCGTGCAGGGATTTTTCGCGGAAGTGTTGGGCGCGCCGGTCGACCGGATAGATTGCGACAGCAGTTTCTTCGTCATGGGGGGCGGTCCTACGCAAGCGGCGCAGCTGGCAGGACGGATTGGGGCTGCGCTTGACATCGTCGTTCCGCTGCAGGCAATTCTCGATCAGTCCACAGTGCGGCACCTGGGGGTGTGGCTCGAAGAGCGCACAAAGCGGTTGCCGCGGGGTGAGCCATTGGCGCTCAGTCCAGAAGGTCGCAACCGTACGCTGGTGTGTATTCATCCTTCAAGCGGGTTCGGGCGGCCTTACAGGGTATTGCTGCCGCAGCTGGCAGCCGACATGTCGGTCTATGCCTTGGAGGCGAGGGGGATGCGCGACGACGAAGCTTTGCCTGCCACGCTTGACGAGATGTGTGCCGATTATATTGGGCAGATCCAGCGGTTCCAGACGCATGGCCCGTATCATCTGCTCGGTTGGTCTTTCGGAGCAATCCCGGCCCATGCCATTGCAGTCGCAATGCAGGAGCGCGGGCTGGAGGTGGCCAGTCTTGTCCTGATCGACGGATTTCCCTTTGACGGCGAACCATGGATCGAGCAGTTGGTTTCAGGTCATCGCGCGCATTGGAGTCAGGAGATACTGAGCTTCCGTGAAGTGCGCGATGCCTGCTCCGAGCGGCAGGCCGCCTTGCTCGATCGTCTCTGTGCGATCAAGAGAAACAACGTGCGCCTGCAGGCGTACAAGAATCGCACTGTCTTTGCTGGGGACGCACTTCTGGTCAGTTGCGCGGCCCATCCGTTTTCGTGGAACGAGTACGTGTCCGGAACACTGCAGGAGGTGAGTGTTCCATTCGGACACAATGTGCTGATGACGGAGGAGGCTGCCGCGTTCTATGGCCCCAGGATCGCCGATTACCTGAATCGCTCCATGCCTGGCGGCAAGTGGTCAGGCGCTTGATACGGTGTCTCGCAAAGCTTGCTGCGGCGCCACTGGGAGTGCCGCGCGTTCAGCCGGTGGTGTGCCGGCGGAACGTGTGGTCCAGTAGTGATCTTGCAGCATTGGGCCAGCGCTACTGGGGTGATCGGAGCATCTTTCCGGCGGGACGGACGACATACTCCCCGTCAGGATGGAACTTGACGGCCTTGAGGAATCGGATTCCCTGATACGCTTCTCTGCGATGGAGGAGCTGCATGTTGTCATAGAGCAATACGTCGCCCTGCTTCCAGGGATGCGAGTAGATGTTCTCTGGCTTCAGAATCTTCTCAAGAAGGTATGCGGCCTTCTTGTCGCTATCCGCGATGCTTTCGCCATCGGGTCCGATGAACTGGCGAGTGTTTTCGCTGACGTAGATGAACTCGCTGCCGGTGAATGGATTGGTTTCGACCACCGGATGCGCCACGATGCTTGCGGCTTGCCGAGTTGACCAGAGTTCGCGTAGTTCGGACAATTCGTTGGGATCGATATCGAGATTTTCCACCGCGGTCGTCGCAAAACTGGTGGCGCCCTCGTTCTCTGTAGGAATCAGGCAATACAGCATGGCGATCGATGCGGGGGCTTCCCTGAACTCCTGGTCGGAATGCCACACGTCCGTGGAGTCCGCTGCGAATCCGAGCGCAGCGCCATCGGGCTTCTTCAGGTTGGTGAGGTAGGCGATGCTATCGGATGGGCTGTTGAACGCCTTGGGAGGCGCCTCGATCTTGCCAGATCCAAGGCGTCGCGAAAAATGGATCAGGTGATGGTCCTCGAGGACTTGGTCGCGGAAGATGAGCAGGCCGTGCGTCGCAAGCAACTTTCGTAGTTCGACAATGTCCTGGTCGGACGCTGACTTTATGTTGTAGTGCCGCAATTCCTTGCCGTAACGCGCCTGTCCCGGCAGCGGGTCGCCGTGATGTCCTGGCACTTGGCGGTGCGAGATCTCTTCTACAGAAATATCAGAAAGCATTTGCAACCCTCCCTAGCTGGCGTTGTGATACTGCCTGTTACTGAGTGGTTCTCGCCTGAGGCGATTCGAGTGCTGTCCAGCAATGACGGAATCCGAACAGCGTCTCAGGAGCATCAGGAAAAGCTTGCTTCCCCAAAAAGCGCTTCGATACTAGCGGATGGCATCTCGGTAGTCGTTAAATCGCCCCAGATGTCTACGATCGCATGGCGGACAAGTTAATCGTCGACGCAAAGCCTCAATGACCAGGTTTGCCACGGAATGGGCACGTGCAGATGACGCACATTGCATGCGGATGTCGCAATCGCACTGGATGATGCTTGGGAAGCCGCTGGTGTGACGCTATCGGCGCATAGACGGGCGTGCTGAACGCAGCGCAGAAGCAATGTCGCGTCGTGCGAACACGATTTGGTTCTTGCGCGGTCCTGCGATGATCGATGTTGGTTGTCGGCAATCGGAAGCTGCTCCTATCTGCTGAACCAGGGACCCATCATCATGGATGTCGCTTGGTCGGTATGACCATCTCGGCAGGTTCCGCGGCAACGGACTCTCGCTGCCGCGAGTGGGTACGCCGATTGGTCGTCTGTAGATGATCGAGGTATCACGGATGGAGGGTTGACTCGGTCCGTTCCGGGTGTCTGGCGCTTGAAGAGGCCAATGCTGCTCGACTGCCGCGTGAGCGTTCTGGTGTCGACCGATGTGCGCTTGATCTGGCACCTTCGATGTACTTCAGTAACTTCCAAAAGGGAGGGGCACTCGCTTTCGATGAGAGCGGTACATGGCTCAGGTCGTTCTGGCAGGCGCTGACGGCTATCAGGAAGGGGATTGATTGGCAGGCTCTTGAAGTGAGAGGTCTGCACTTGCCTTACAGAAATCTGTTGGAAGGCGTACGTCGGCAGCTGTCCGCCGGGCTTGCCCGTCCCTGTTCGACATGGGGCGTGGCTGAAGCTTGTGTCCGCGTTTTGCTGACAAGAAAGAGCAGTCGAGGGTGAAGACTTTTGCGCGTAGATGCGTCGCCAGGGTGAAGGCTCTAGCGCCGTGATTTGCCCTTCTTGCGAACTCTCGAATGAGTCTGCATTACGGCTGGTGGACTCAGTCGAATTTTGCGGGCGCTCGCTGGGGTCACAGCAGCGTGAGGGGTCGTATCAAGCCAGGGTCGCCTATTTGCGTAAGCTTCGGAGGTGGAGGCAGGAAAGGACGCCTTTGGTTGCTTCGCTTGCGCGATTGATGCGTCTTAACGCCACGTAATACGCTGCATGCGAGAGTATGGTAACAGCTGCATCTGGTTGAGTTGATTGGCTTGATTGTGATTCACATCTTTATCGGGCATGCTCTCTGCTAGCCCGTATTCAGTGTCATCACGATATATCCGATTTTTTCATGGTCGATCTGAAAAGAGGTGCGCATGTTTCCGTTGGCAACATGGGTTGTGTGTATGAGTGGCGCTACTCCGCCAACTCGCGGGCAGTACGAAGTTACAAGGCCTGCGGCAGCGTTTCAATGTATGTCAGCCTCGATCAGCTAGGGCTTAGGCGAGATGTTGTCGGACCCAGTCGCGTTCAAATTGCGCAATCCTTCACATCGGTTTCGATACACACACGAGTCGGGCAGCGGCAAGCGGGTTCATGGTATCCCGGCATTCCATCGCCCTGCGCCTCGCCAAATTGGTGTGGCGATATCGTTTGCTCAGTACTGTCGATTTTCGTATTTGCGCCTATCAGGCAGCTCTGGGAACCTGTGCCAATCCTGAGGCTCCACGGAGCTATGCGATGGCGGCTGCTTGCTTTGCTAGGCGTAAGCCGCTTTTCGAAGCTCCCCAGCCATGCAAGGCAGGGGAGCACGAAAACCTGAAACTCAGCCGCGCGCGTGGTCGCGCGCCTTGCCGACTTCGCTCTGTACCTTGCCGGCGTTCTTCTGCATCTTGCCTTCGACTTCCTTCAGCTTGTTGCCGGTGACCTTGCCGGTGACTTCCTTGATGGTGCCCTTGATCTGGTTCTTGGCGCCTTCGGTGCGATTCTTGTCCATCGTTGACTCCGCAGTAGGGATGCCCTCAAGTGGGCATCGCCAAACTGCGCGCAGGCCGGTGGCGTGCAAGTGAAATTGAGCGGACGTGCGCTCCATCATTTAGGCAGCGGACGGGTTGGGTGCCGAGGTCTGTAGCGGCGACCGCGCGCGTCACGGTGCCCTGTCCGGGCTTTCGTGCTCGGTGCTTTCATCGCGGGAATACGAGCACGGCGACATATCCTTTAATCTGCCTGCTGGCGGCGACGGCGTGGTCCGCATAGGTGTGCCGAGTGGCGACCCTCGACTGCGCTGCGCGCTCAGTACCAGCCCAGATACAGGGTAGTCACGCCCCAGGTGTCGATCAGACCATGCGCGAGGATCATCGCCCATAGGTTGCGTCTGGAGCGCAGATAGGCATATCCGAACATCGTGCCGACCACGCCGGTCAGCAGGATGCCGGACGCGCCCTGCGCGGCGTGCATCAGGCCGAACACTACGCCACCGGCCAGCGCGGCGATCCAGCGGCCGCCGCGCAGACGCCCCAGCAGCGCATCGAGCTGGTGCATGAGGAAGGCGCGGAACACCAGTTCTTCGCCAAGCGCCGCGCTCAGCCACGCCGCGCCGATCAGATGGGTCGTCGCCTGGATGTTGCCCTTAAGCGCGCCGTAGGCGCTGTAGTCGGGCTTGTGTCCGGTGATGGTGTCGATCAGCGGTTGCAGCACCGGTGTGATGAAGCCGACGGTCAACAACACGAGCAACGCTGTCCAGCCGGTCACGGACGCCAGGCGTGGGCGTGCGACGCCGCACGCCGAGGAGGAACGCGTCTCGACCCAGACCAAACAAAGACCGAGCAGGCCGACCACGGGCATGCGCCACGGAAACGGGAGCCATGCATAGGACGCTAGCGCGAGGATCGCGGCGCTGAGCGCGATGCGCAGCAGCGGGTGACGCATGAAGGAGGTGTTGGACGTCGCGTGGGTGTTGCCTTGCGCGGAGTGCTGCATGCCTGGCCTGGAAGGAAGCGGGCATTCAGCCTAGCGAGCATGCGCCATCGAGCACTGTGCCAAAGGCCATGTAGACCAATGCAATGCGGCGAGTCGTAGAGAGCGTGCAGATGCAAACATTCCGCGTCTCGCCAGCGACCAGTGCTGGCGAGGCAATGCAGGCGCGGACGCGTCAGTCCGCGCGCAATCCGAAGTGGCGAGTGGCGACTATGCGCCCGCCGTCTGGCACTCGAACACGCTGACGCTGCGCGGCGGCGCCAGGAACTCGCTGGCGCCGGTCGGCATGCTGTCGACCTGCAGCGCGTCGTCGGTGGACAGCACCAGCTTCCAATGCAATTCCTCTTCCGAGGACGGCAGCACGAAGCTCACGCCCTCGTGGTAGGCGTTGATGACGATCAGCAAGGTGTCGTCGTTGGCCAGCTCCCTGACGCCGGACGTTTGCGCCTTGCCTTCCAGCAGCAGGCCGACCGAGCGTGCGCCGGCATCGGTCCAGTGCGCATCGTCCATCTCGGTGCCGCCGGGGTTGAGCCAGGTGAGGTCGCGAACGCCGGCTTCTTCGTTGTACTGGCCGTTGAGGAAGCGGCCACGGGTCAGGATCGGGTAGCGCTGGCGCAGCGCGCTCAGCGCCTTGACGAAGGCGGTCAGGCGGCCCTCGGTGGGGTCGCGCTCCCAGTCGATCCAGGTGATCTCGTTGTCCTGGCAGTAGGCGTTGTTGTTGCCGCCCTGGGTTTGCGCGCGTTCGTCGCCGGCGAGCAGCATCGGCGTGCCCTGCGCGAGTAGCAGCGTGGCCAGCAGATTCTTCATCTGCCGCTCGCGCAGTTGTAAGATACCGGCGTCGTTGGTCTCGCCTTCGGCGCCGTAGTTGCAGGAGCTGTCGTGGTCCGAGCCGTCGCGATTGTCCTCGCCATTGGCGTCGTTGTGCTTGCCGTTGTAGCTGACCAAGTCGTGCAGGGTGAAGCCGTCGTGCGCGGTGATGAAGTTCACCGAGGCCCACGGCCGGCGCCCGCGCCGGTCGAACAGATCGGCCGAGCCGGTGAAGCGGGTGGCGAACTCGGCGAGCTTGCCCTCGTCGCCCTTCCAGAACGCGCGGGCGTTGTCGCGGAACTTGTCGTTCCACTCCGACCAGCCGGGCGGGAAGTGGCCGACCTGGTAGCCGCCGGGGCCGCAGTCCCAGGGTTCGGCGATCAGCTTGACCTGCGACAGCAGCGGATCCTGGTTGCAGGCGTCGAGGAAGCCGCCGCGCTGGTCGAAGCCGGTCGGCTCGCGGCCGAGGATGGTGGCCAGGTCGAACCGGAAACCGTCCACGTGCATCTCGCCGGCCCAGTAGCGCAGCGAGTCGTTGACGAACTGGATCACCCGCGAGTTGCTCAGGTTGAGCGTATTGCCGGTGCCGGTGTCGTTGATGTAGTAGCGCTTGTCCTCGGCCAGGCGGTAGTAGCTCGCGTTGTCGATGCCACGGAAGGACAGGGTGGGGCCCAACTCGCTGCCTTCGGCGGTGTGGTTGTAGACGACGTCGAGGATGACCTCCAGGCCCTGGCGATGCATGGCCTTGACCATGTCGCGGAACTCGTCGCGGTGGCCGCTGGCCAGGTAGCGCGACTTGATCGCGAAGAAGCCGAGCGTGTTGTAGCCCCAGTAGTTGCGCAGATCCTTGTCGAGCAGGTGTTGGTCGTCGAGGTAAGCGTGGACCGGCAGCAGTTCCACCGCGCTGACGCCCAGTTCCTTGATGTAGCGCAGCACCGGCTCCTGGGCCAGCCCGGCGCAGGTGCCGCGCAGCTCGTCCGGCACCTGCGGGTGGCGCATGGTGTAGCCGCGCACGTGGGTCTCGTAGACCAGGGTCTCGCTCCACGGCGTCATCAGGCGCTGGTCGTCCTCCCAGTCGTAGGTGTCCTCGACCACGACGCACTTGGGCATGAACGGCGCACTGTCGCGCTCGTCGAAACTGAGGTCGCCGTCCGGGTGGCCGACCGTGTAGCCGTACAGTTCGTCGGCCCAGATCAGGTCGCCCTCGAGTTCGCGCGCGTACGGGTCCAGCAGCAGCTTGTTGGGATTGAAGCGGTGGCCTTCGCTGGGTTCATAGGGGCCGTGCACGCGATAGCCGTAGCGCTGGCCGGGCTTCACGTCGGGCAGGTAGCCGTGCCAGATTTCGTTGGTGTATTCGGGCAGGTCCAGGCGCGTTTCGGTGCCGGCCTCGTCGAACAGGCAAAGTTCCACGCGCGTGGCGTGCGCCGAGAACAGCGCGAAGTTGGTGCCCTGGCCGTCGAACACGGCGCCGCGGGGGAAGGGGCGCCCTTCGCGGATGCGCGAGGGGGTGGCATAGGCGGCGCTGGTCGGGTGGCGCATCGGCAGGCTCTCGGCCGGCACGCCGGCAGTAGGGGAGGGAGAGCGGAAGCATTGACGCGGAGGCCGTGCAGGACGCGTTACGGGGTGCCGAGGATGGCGTGAGGATGCGGGCATTGCCGCGAATGCAGCGACCCACGCAGCGACGCCGTGGCGCCGCTGCGTGGGCGGATTTCGCGAGACCGTCGCGGCCCGGTCCAGTGGGCCGCGGGCGCGACCTGGCCTGACCTGCTCAGCGCGGCAGGTCGAACAGCAGGAACTCGCTGTCCTGGGCATCGGCGAACTGCAGGCTGGCCTCGTCGATCGCCTGGACCGCGTCGCCGGCCTGCAGGGTCTGGCCGTTGACGCTCAGCGTGCCGCGCACCACCTGCACATAGGCGCCGCGCCCGGCCGCCAGCGGGTAGTCCAGGCGCGCGTCGCCGTCGAGGATCGAGGCGTAGATGCGCGCGTCCTGGTGGATGCGCACCGCGCCGTCCTCGCCCTGCGGGGCGGCGATCAGGCGCAGTTGGCCGCGCTTGCTGTCGGGGGCGAAGTGCTTCTCCTCGTAGCCCGGATCGATCCCGGCGCGCTCGGGCATCACCCAGATCTGCAGGAAGTGCACCGGCTCACTGGCGGAGTGGTTGAACTCGCTGTGGGTGACGCCGGAGCCGGCGCTCATGCGCTGCACGTCGCCGTAACGCAGCACCGAACCGTTGCCCATGCTGTCCTTGTGCTCCAGCGCGCCCTCGACCACGTAGGACAGGATCTCCATGTCGCGATGGGCGTGGGTGCCGAAGCCCTGGCCCGGCTGCACGCGGTCCTCGTTGATCACCCGCAGCGGCCCGAAGCCCATGTGGCGTGGGTCGTGGTAGTGGCCGAAGGAGAAGGTGTGGCGCGAGGACAGCCAGCCGTGTTCGGCGCGGCCACGGGTGTTGGCGGGGCGGATCTGCAGCATGGGAGGCTCCTTGGTGGCGTTGATGTGCAAGTGGATCGAAAGCGCCGGTCGGCATGATTTCGCGAGAGCTCGGGCTTGGAAACAAGTATCGGTGCTGTCGCTGGGTTTGAAAAACGGATAGATTCGGCATCCATCATCGAAAAATTCGAATGCTCAAGCTCAGCCTCGATGCCCTGCAGATCCTCGATGCCATCGACCGTCGCGGCTCGTTCTCGGCCGCCGGCAAGGCGCTGCACAAGGTGCCGTCGACCATCTCCTACACCGTCGCCAAGCTGGAGGAGGACCTGGGCGTGCAACTGTTCGAGCGGATCGGGCCGAAGGCGGTGCCGACCGCCGCGGGGGCCGAACTGCTGCGCGAAGGCCGTCACCTGCTGCGCGCCGCTGGCGACCTGGAGCTGCGCGTGCGCCGCGTGGCCTCCGGCTGGGAGACCGAGTTCGCGCTGGGCCTGGATGCGGTGTTCGCGCCGGAATGCCTGGCGCAGGACATGGCGGCGTTCTATGCGGTTGCCGACCAGACCCGGCTGCGGGTGGTGCAGGAATCGCTGTCCGGCACCTGGGAGGCGCTGCTGGACCGGCGGGTGGATCTGCTGGTCGGGGCGGCCGGCGAAGGGCCCAGCGGCGGCGGCTACGTGACCGAGCCGCTGGGCACGCTGCCGTTCGTGTTCGCGGTCGCGTCCAGTCACCCGCTGGCGCAGGCGCCGGAACCGCTCAGCCGCAGCCAGCTGAGCGCACATCGCGCGATCGCGGTGGCGGACTCGGCGCGGCGTTTGCTGCCGCGCACGGTCGGGCTGCTGTTCGGCCAGGACGCGCTGACCGTGCCGGACATGCGCAGCAAGTACCGGCTGCAACTGGCCGGGCTCGGCTTCGGTTTCCTGCCCGAGCCCTATGCGCGCGCGGCGCTGGCGCGCGGCACGCTGGTGCGCAAGACGGTGGAGGAGCCGAAGCCGGACGAGGTGTTCCAGCTGGCCTGGCGCAGCGGCGAGGAGGGCGCGGCGCTGGCCTGGTGGCGCGCGCGCATGCGCCAGCCGGGCGTGTTCGCGGCATGGCTGGCGCAGATGGCGGCGCGGCTGGACGAGGGCGTGTGAGGCACGTTGGACACCGGCAATACGTGCAGCAGGGCGACGATGGATGGGTCTGTTCCGCCGGTGATGCCCTGCTGCCCGCGCGCGCGGTGGGCGACGGGAGGATAATGCGCGGCATCTTCTTCTTTCCGCCCGCCACGCCATGCAGGACCTGATTGCGCGCTATGGACTGGGGCTGGTCTTCGTCAACGTCCTGGCCTTGTCGCTGGGCCTGCCGGTGCCGGCGCTGCCCACGTTGATCCTGGTCGGGGCGACCTATGCGCTGCTCGATGGCGCGGCGATGTGGAGTGCGTTGCTGGGCGCCTTGTCGGTGTCGATCGTGGCCAGCTTGCTCGGCGATCTGCTGTGGTTCGGCGCCGGCCGTCGCTACGGCAATCGCACGCTGCAGTCGCTGTGCCGGCTGTCGCTGTCGCGCGACACCTGCATGAAGCGCACCGAGCGCTTCTACGCGCGCTGGGGTGTGCGCGTGCTGGCGGTGGCCAAGTTCGTGCCCGGCCTGTCGATGGTGTCGGTGCCGATGGCCGGCGCGATGCGCGTGCGTCCGACGGCCTTCCTGCGCTACGACGCGCTGGGCGCGGCCTTGTGGGCGGGCGTCGGGTTGTTGCTGGGCCTGTGCTTCGCCGACCAGGTGCAGGACTTGCTGGATTGGCTGAGCCTGCTCGGCAGGCGCGCGGCGCTGCTGCTGGCCGGCCTGCTGGCGCTGTACGTCGGCTACCGCGCCTGGCGCCGGCACTCGCTGCGCAAGGCGATGGAGATGCAGCGTATCGAC
The DNA here is from genome assembly GCF_000364665.1 of Xanthomonas sp. SHU 199. Lineage (NCBI taxonomy): Bacteria > Pseudomonadati > Pseudomonadota > Gammaproteobacteria > Lysobacterales > Lysobacteraceae > Xanthomonas > Xanthomonas sp. SHU 199. The sequence goes on along the minus strand of NZ_AQOI01000005.1, from coordinate 2,903 downwards.
GTCGACGAACTGCACGCGCTGCTGCAGGGCGAGGCGCCGCCGCTGCTGCTGGACATTCGCGCTCCCGGCTACCGCACGCTGGAGCCGTTCGCCATTCCCGGCGCGCTGGAAGTGGACGATCGCCAGGTCGACGCGCTCGTCGCGCGCTTGCCGCGCGACCGCAGGATCGTCATCTACTGCGCCTGCCCGAACGAGGTGTCGGCCGCGATCCTAGCCAAGCGTCTGCGCCAGCACGCATTCGAAGGCGTGCTGCCGCTGCGGGGCGGGCTGGATGCGTGGCGTGCGGCGGGCCATCCGCTGGTCGCGCTGGACGCTGCGGCTGCCGTGGCGCCGCCGCCGAAGGGCGACACGATCGCGGCGTGAGTCGGTGTGGCGAAGGCGTCATGCGTGCCGATGGCGCCTGCGATGCACAGCCGTGCGTGCGTAGGCGGGTGCGTTGTCCGCAGGCGCGTGCGGGCGGCTGTGTGAGGTGGACAAGTTGCGCGGTCATGCGTTTGATCCTCTTGCCTGTGCCGTCTGTGCCTCGCTGATGCGGCGACCTGCTGCAATGGGCGAGGTTCGCGTCGTGACGTTCACTTGCCGTTCCTCGCCTTGCGGTTGGATGCGCAGATGATGAATCGACAGAACGAATCGACAGCACGACCGGCGCGGCCAGCGTGTGTCTGCGGCGACGACCTCGCAGGGCGTGCGCCGAAGCGACTCCTCATCCTCACCCTCATCCTTGGAGACAGCCATGCACATCGATCTATCCGGTAAAACCGCCCTCGTCACCGGCTCCACCGCCGGCATCGGTTTCGGCATCGCCAAGGGCCTGGCCGCGGCGGGCGCCGAGGTCGCGCTGAACGGCCGCGATCAGGCCCGCACCGAGGCCGCTGTGGCTACCCTCAAGCGCGACCTCGCCAATGCCCGCGTGCGGGCCGTAGTGGGCGACGTGGCGACCGCGGCCGGCTGCGAGTCGATCGTCGCGGCGCTTCCCGCGGTCGACATCCTGGTCAACAACGCCGGCATCTTCGGCATGCAGGACTTCTTCGACACGCCCGACGCGGAATGGGAGCGCTTCCTGGCGGTGAACGTGCTGTCCGGCGTACGGCTTTCCCGCGCGTATCTGCCGGCGATGGCGGAGAAGGGCTGGGGGCGTGTGCTCTTCGTCTCGTCGGAGTCCGGGCTCAACATCCCGGTCGAGATGATTCACTACGGCGTGACCAAGACCGCCGATCTCGCCCTGTCGCGCGGGCTGGCCAAGCGCATGGCCGGCACCGGCGTCACCGTGAATGCCATCCTGCCCGGGCCGACGCTGACGGAAGGCGTCGCCGCCATGTTGTCCGACCAGGTGCAACAGTCCGGCAAGCCGCTGGACGAGGTGGCTGCCGACTTCGTCAAGGCGCATCGCGCCAGCTCGATCATCCGCCGCGCCGCGACGGTGGAAGAGGTCGCCAATCTCTGCGTCTACGTCGCCTCGCCGCAAGCGTCCGCGACCACCGGTGCGGCGCTGCGCGTCGATGGCGGCGTGGTGGATACCATCGCCTGAGCCGGGCAGGGGTCTCTGTGTTCGCGTACGCGAGGCCGAGGCGGCGCGCGCCGCCGCCGCCTCGCAATGTCTGGCGGATCGCCGGCGCTGGAGTTGAAGTGCCGATGCGCGAGGCGGTGCCGTGATCGGCACATCTTCCGTGTGCGCACGCGTCACTCGTCGTTGCGCGCGTCGTGCAATCGGAATCGCGCAGGCAAAAAAAACGACAAGCGCTGGCTTGTCGTTTTTGATCTGACTGGTGCGCCCGGAGAGATTCGAACTCCCGACCGCCTGGTTCGTAGCCAGGTACTCTATCCAACTGAGCTACGGGCGCGTTGTCAGGCGCGGGATTATTCACGAGTTGCGGCGATTCGTCTACACCTGCGTGTCGACGGCATGACGAATCGCGAACGAGTGCGCTCCCGGAGCGGTCTCGATGCGATCGCATCGCCGCGGCAGGGCAAAAAAAAACGACAAGCGGTGGCTTGTCGTTTTTCATCTGACTGGTGCGCCCGGAGAGATTCGAACTCCCGACCGCCTGGTTCGTAGCCAGGTACTCTATCCAACTGAGCTACGGGCGCGTCGTCAGGAGCGGAATTATGCGGGAGTCGATCGGGCCCGTCAATGCTCTTTCCGAAAAATTTCACCGATCCCCGGCCAGCAACGCCGCGGCCACCGCCGCAGGCCGCTTCATCCAGGCGAAATGGTCGGCGGCCACGCCCAGTTGCGTGGCGTCCAGGCAGCGGATCCGCGGCGCCGGCGTGGCCAGCTTGTCCAGCAGACCGCGCAGCGAACTCTCCGGCGCCAGCCAGTCGTCCTGCAGCACCACGCCACGCGCCGGCAGCGTCAGATGCGCCAGTTGCGCCTCCAGGTCGATCGCCAGGCCGGCCGCGGCGTAGCGGCCGCTCCGGCCGACGCGCGCCCAATCGGCGATCAGGCCGCGCGCTTCGGTGCCGCCGAAGCCCAGGCGGCGACCATGCAGCACGCCTTGCCGCTGCGCCAGCCATGGCAGCAGACGGTACGCCAGCGGCAGCAGATAGCCACGCGGCGCGGGAAAACGGCGCCAGTACGGCGTGCCGCTGGCGACCAGCCACAGCGCGGCGAAGGCCTGCGGCTGCAGGCTGGCGTGGCAGCAGGCGAGCTGTCCGCCAAGGCTGTGGCCGCCGACGATCAGCGGCGCCGCGATCCCGCACCCTGCGATCGCCGCCTGGCTGGCGGGCAGGTCCAGTTGCAGCAGGGCGCGATAGCCCCAGTCGCATTGCTGCGACGGCCGCAGCGTGCTGCTGCCGTTGCCGCGCCATTCGTGCAGGAACACCGCGACGCCGTGCGCGGCCAGCGCTTCGGCGAACGGCAGGTAGTGGCGCGCGGCCACGCCCAGCGCCGGCAGCCACAGCAA
>NZ_AQOI01000004.1:0-15577 GCF_000364665.1 Xanthomonas sp. SHU 199 | reverse complement strand
GGCTGGCCGGTGCTCCCGCCGGTCGCCTGCCCCACCAATGGGCCGCGCCGCATCAGCCGGAACACCGCCGCCGTGTCCTCGCCGGCGGAGAACGTGCCCGCATCCACCAGCATCGCCACCGGGCCGGAATAGGCGTTCGGTTCGGGTGCCACCGGCTCTGTTTGCACCGGCCGCCACTCGATCAGCCTGGCCCCACGCGCCTGCGCCAGCGACGAGCCGTTGTCGCGCTCGGCCGAGCGCAGCGATGGCAACGGTGCCGCGGCGACGTAGCGCAGGATCTGCAAGCCGAACCACGTGTTGCCGCCACCATTGCCGCGCAAGTCCAGGATCAGTCCGCGCGCGGCACGCACGCGCGGCAGTGCCTGCTTGAGCGCCTGCAGGCTGGCATCGTTCTCCAACTGCGGCACACGCAGCACCATCACGCCATCGCGGCGAATGCGCAGCAGCGGCGCCTCCGGCATCTTCATCGTGGCGTAGCGGCTGCGGGCAGCATGCACCTCGCTGCGGCGCCCGTCGGCGTGCTCCACCGACAGCCGCACCGGGGTGGCAGCATCGCCGGCCAGCAAGGCGTAGGTATACATGCGCAGCTGCAGGTCTTGCGGGGTGGAGCTGCTGATCTGCGGACGCACCACCCGCTGCGCGTACTGCACCACCGGCTCGCCGTCGATCGCGAGGATGCGGTCACCGCGCGCCACCCCTTGGCGGCGCAGCGCGGCATCACTGACCGAGGTCACCACCACCTCCCCGTCCAGCCAGGCCGTCCGCAGCCCGGGACGGGCATACCAATGGTCCTCCAGCTCCTTGGGCGGCAGGATCCCGGTGTGTCCGTCGTGCAACTGCGCCAGGAACCGCGCCAGCACGCGGTAGTAAGCGTCGGTATCCGCCGCGCGCTGGACCAGCGGCAGCGTCTCCAGGTACAGGCGATCCCAGTCCAGGTCCGGCACGTGGTCGAACCAGACGAAGCGATCGCGCGCGGCCATCCACACCTGCGACAACCCGGCCACGCGCTGGGCTTCTGTCAGCTGCACGGCGTAAGGCACCACGATCGCGGGCGCCGTGGCATCGCGCACCGCCAGCGCTTCGTGGCGCCGGACCTCGGCCAGGCGCGGGTCGTCCAGCAATGCCACCGTCGCCGGGTCCTTGTCCACCACGAAGTCGATCAGCCCCTCATGCCAGGACATCGCGTCCAGGGCGCGCCAGGCCGCCACCGCCGCGTCGCGGTCGCCGAGCCACACCTGCACCCGCACCAGATCGCCCAGCAGGTTCAGGCGGCGGAAGCGCAGCGTCTTGCTGCCCTCGGCGAGCGCTGCGACCGTCGGATCGTCCAGATACTGCAAGCCCTGCTGCAGGGCATCGCGTGCCTGCAGCAGGTCCTCACGCGTGCTCTTGGCGCCGTGCTCGCTGAGCTGACTGGCCCGGTCGCGGAAAGCGGTGGCCCGTGCATAGGCCTGATCGGCCGGCGTTTCCGCCGCCCCCACCGACGGCAACAGCAGCAACCACAACAACGCACCCCATCCGTAGCTTCGCATCGCACCCTCGCGCTCGCGCGTTTGAATCGCAGGCCGCAGTATCGGCCATCTGCCGCGCGCGAGCATCTGGACGACGCTGGGCCGCTGCGGCGACCAAGGGACAAGAGCCTGTCATGAGCCGCGTTCCCCTTTGCCCGGCGCGTCGCCAGGGAGGGTGAACTGCGATCCACTAGCGGCATCGCGACCCTGGCGCATCCAGCGCCAGACGATTGAGCGCCTGAATCCTAGACGCCAATGCTGGCGGACCGCTACCTGGCCATCGTGCGGACAGCGAGAACCAACATCGGCCTGTGCCGCAAAGGCGCAATGCAGTAGTAAGTGCGGCTCGCAGCCGTACCTTTACAGGACCGCGGCACTATTCGGGTGCTGATAGCGCAGGCAGGCTATCCCATCTGATGTGGTCGGGCCTGGATCTGGTCCCGCTGCTCCACACCTTGTGCCTGGGTCTGGCGTTGCGCCTCGTTCAACGACTGCAGCTGCGCCAGCGACTCTTCCACCGGCTTGCGCAACGCCTCCTCCGTCCGCATGTGCGCACGCAGGTGTGCGGGGTCGTTCAGCGCTCCCTGGACAACGAACAGGTTCTCGCCTGCCCGCACATTGCGCGAGTCCTGGCTGAGTACCACGTGGTCGATACGGGAGAGGCCGCTTTCTTTTGCAAGGTATGCGGCACTTGCCGCCAACTTGGCGCTGTTGCCGTCGTAATCCCGCCCCAAGCCTTGCTCCAACTTCACCACCGCGGACTCCGCCTGCTGCAGCAATGGATCGCGTGGTATCTCAGGCCTTGTACCGGCGAGCACTTCGGACGTTCCTCGGGCACCTGGCGCCTCATTCTCGCTGATGGCTTTTTTGCCAGAACTTCTGCTCTGGCATTGGATTGTGATGCTCCTTGTTCAAATCGCTTCCGGGCTTCGGCGCCGGAATGCTGCGGATGTCGTCCTCGTTGTTCAACGGCTTGAGATCGCCTTCGAACTTCTCATCGATGACGCCATGCCGATCCCGGCGATGCAGCCCCGCATGGTTGAGAGCACCCCACGTGAAATCGATACAACTGTTCGTCCCGCCGTTGTAGTGCATATCGAAGCCGTACTTCTTTGGATCCCCACCAAAGTCTCTCAACTTTTCGTACTGCGCTTTATCGATCTCCATCGTGCGCGAGTAGTAAGGATCCTTGTAGTCCTTCACATCGTTGTAGACGACGTTGCCCGGTCCACTGTAGTCACCATGATGCTTGGGAGCGAAGCCATAGCTATTCTTCGTCGTGCCATCGTCGATCGCATAGTAGACATGCCCCGCAGCCGACGTACCGCCTGACAGAAGCGTTGGCGTCCCAGGCGCAGCCACATACACCGTCACGGTATAACGCTTATCCGGATTGTCCATGTCCGCTCCCTCTTACTTTCCCTTGGCTGTGTACGCGATCAAGAGCTGCGCATGCGCCTCGACAAGCGCCTCGCGATGCCGATCCACGCGCAATCTCAACCGATAGTGTCCCGCCTGTAGCGATGGACTGAAGGCGAATGCAAGCTCTCTTTCCGGGCTGTTCGGCGAGAACAGACCGGCTTCCTGCATCGTGGTCGCGTCGGCATCGAAATGAAACAGGCCATCCGCTCTGCCGTCGGCTGGGAGCGGCACGAGCGCGTCCCGCTCCCGATCGATGCGCTCACTCCGCTGGAGCTCCACCTTCGTCGTGCCAGAAGATTCGATCCGTTCAAGCTGCAGAAATGCCACGATGTCGGCACGCACCAGTCGGTCGGCAAGATCAGCAAGGGCAGTCGCATCCTCACCTGTGATCCTGACCCCAATGAAGATGGGTGGCGTCTCGTCATCGCCTTGTTTCGGCACGTCAAACGCCACCTGGACTTCCGCTGGGCCCGTTGAATCCAGGTTGCGGACCAAAGGCACTTCAGTTCGCATATCGCTTCGCTCCTTAACGACGTTCCGTTCCGCTAGTTGCGGGGCTCCACCACATCCTGCCAGCAGCCCCAACACCAGCGCCAGCGCAGGAATTCGCGCTTGGCTTAGTACACTTTTCACGCGCGCCTCCTCGTAGGGGTTCGATGCTAGACGCAATGCACACCCATGCTTGCACACTCACCTTCAACCGATGATAGACGAGGGAAATACTCCCTTCATCAGCAGATTGGCTAGCACGTCCGCGAGACGCACTCATAGGCCATGCCTCCCTATTGCGCTTTGGCGGTGAAGGCAACCAGCAGTTCCGGGTGTGTCTCTTCCAAGGCACGAACATTGCCCCCGAAGCGGACGGACATCCGGTAGCGACCAGGCGGTGTATCGCGAACAAAGGCCAAATCCATTTCACGGTAAGCGGCACCTGGCGCGATCAATCCAGCGGTGCGCATCGTCGGTTCATCTGCATTCGCCTTGAGGAGACCTGGCACATGCCCGTCGCGGTCCAATGCCACCGTCTGGTACTCGGTGCGCCCAACCAGTTCGCTCCGCTGCAATACCACGGGCTCCTCGCCTGCCGCCGTCAACCGAGAGAGATGGACCTGCGCGGTGACGCCGACGTCGCGTAAGCGGTCCACTTCGGACAGGGCCGTCTCAGCATCCGGGGCCGTTACCCTCACCCCAATGAAGATAGGCGGTTCCGGATCATCGGCCTGGTCGGGAACATCGAAATCCAACGTGATGGCATCAGCCAACACTTGCGAGCTCAATGGCCTGACCAACGGCACGGTCGTTCTCATTGCAGATTCCTCCTTGGCATGCGGCGCACGGTCCGGCGCTGGGGGCTGAGCCGAATCAGCCTGGCATCCCGTCAATGGCAGCGTCGCGGCAATGAAGAGGATGCCGATCAGGTGCCTCGCTGTCGTCATGGCACGCACGCCTCGATTCTCTTGCACTAGAGAGTAGTCCGGCCGGCCAGTCGGCGCGAGTATGCCGTAGCCCACGCGGACGCTCGCTGCCGCACTGCTCGGCCCAACAGCACCGGGCCAGCGTTCTCTTACAAAGCGCCAGCGCCGTGCCGACTTAGCCAGGATCAATGCAGCAACCCGCCCCCCATAGGCTGCACCTCAGAGTCCAGCGCATAGACAGCCTGCTCTTCGCGGACGCGATTCGCCGGTGGTTCGCCCAGCGGCTGGCGTGCGATCTGCAGCAATAGTTCACGCACGTCGTTCGCTACGGCGCAGAGCGTGCTGCCCACTTCCGGCAGCGTCTGGCCGGCACGCTCGGCCGCATCACCGGCCGCCACCACCCGGGCATTGGCCGAGACGGTCTCGGCCAGTTGAGTGAGCCTGTCGATCTGCTGTTGCGTCACGCGGAACGTGCCGCTGCCGGCATCCGTTGCTGCCTGGACAGTGGCATCAGACCAAGCGCCGCGCGTCGTGGCGGTCCGCTGGGCGGGATAGGACAGCGCGTCCAGCACCAGATCCACTTGCTCGGCCAACAGCTCCAGACAGAGCGCCAGTTCGCCCATGCGCACCTTGGGTTCGGTGGCGCGCTCCTCGGCCTGCGTGCGTGGCTGTGCCAGCCGGACCAGGAAGCGAACGTGATCGCGCAGCTTCGCCAGGCGGAACTGGCTGTCCTCCGGCAGGAAATAGCCGGGCATGTCGTCGTCGTCCAAACGGTCGTGCGTCATCTTTGCCTCCTCGTTCCATGAAGGGGTCCGTCCGCCACGCATGGTGGACGGGAAGTCGGGAGGTTCGAAACCGTACATAGTCGGCGGGCGTATTTCCCCGAAGGGTGTTGTATTAGCCGCCCTCCCGACGCAGGCATCGCGTCGGCTTGCGCCCTAGCATCGGGCACAAAAAAACCCACCGGTTTGTCGGAGGTGGGTACCGCTATGTACGGAGTTTCGACGCTCCTTGGGCTTAGATTGCGAGTGCAAGGTGTGGCGTGTCAATAGCCACATAAGGTCTTTGCATGACTCCCCGCCCTAGGGCAAGCACGCCTCAAATGCTTGGCGTCGATCGCCCAGCCAGTGATCCATATCGCAAAACCGAAGATCTTCTCTCAAGGAGTTGTGCACCGCGACCGATCCAATGGTTTGCTGCTTTCTTTATACCGCGCTCCGCGCTACCTGAAGGAACGACATGTCTATCTTGCGAAGAATTTCGGAGTCAATTGTAGGTACCAAGGAGGCAATCAAGGAGAAAGGCGATATCGGGGAAACGGATCTCTGCAAGTGGCTTGGCGATTCTGGCCTGTGCTACGTTGCGGTCTGCCAGGCAAGGGAAAGCTTCGCTCCACTCTTCACAGGCGAGATCAAGCGACCGGATTTCATGGTCCTGCTCGACTCCATCGGGCTGATTGCAGTTGACGCCAAAAACTTCGACTTGAAGGAGTGGGACGGCTCGCCTTGCTTCACGCTAGGCTTGCAGAAAGAGCTTCTGAAAGCGGTCGCATTCGAACGCATGTTACGTATCCCACTTTGGTACGCCTACAGAGGCGAGGACAACGACAACGTCTCCTGGTATTGGATCAGCGCACTCAAGGCCGTTGAGGTGGGAGTCAAGCGCGATGGCCGCCATGGTGATTTCCTGACCATCGGCCTTGAGCATTTTGCACATGTGGTTAAACCTGATGACATGGCCAAGCTCTATACACAGCGGCTGCCCGGTGTCTCCAGGATCGCTGCCCTTCCGGTCACGAACTGAACGCCGGATCGGCACCTGCGGACGTGAAGTCAGCTTCCGATCTTGCGTCCGCACTTCCGTCGACCATTATGGTCTTCACGCTCATTGAGGAGGGGAGATAATGTTCAAGGATCTGATCGCTGTCGGTGGACCCGGCCTACTCATCCCAATCGTGCTGTTCGCGCTCATTATTTATGCGACGCGAGGCCTCTTCGATCTTCATGGCAGGCGAAGTCAACATCGACGAGAGTTCCTCGAGCACTGGGACCCCAAGCGCACAGATGACGATCTCTGGCTTGAGATCACCGTTCGCCATCTCTATGGGCAACTGTTACCTGCTCATGTCATTCGCACCGCCCTGAGCCACCCACACTGTAGCCAGGCACTGATGGACCTTTCGGAGATATGGGAGTTCTACCACTACGACTCAGACACCCAAACGGTGCACTGGGCTCACACCCGGCACAAACACCCATTTCGTAGATGGATGAATCATCGCTGGTCTTTGGTACGCTATTTCCTGCTTGCATCCATGGCAATGGGCGCAATCTATGTCGTGGCCCACGCTAGCGGGCTCTTGCAATGGATCTACGCAACCTTGGCGGCAATTTGCGGAATTGGTGCGTTCATTAGCTTGTGGCGCTGCGACGCAGAGAAAAAGGCGGCCGGTGTCGGCGAGATTTGGATCAAACGCATTAATGATTCCCTCAAGTCGCTCCACGATACAAATGACCTAACTCCTTTTGAAGCTGCCCCCCGCCCCACGCTAGTAGAAGTTGGCTAATTCCGGACACATCGATACCCCGTCATTGTGGACGCCAACTTGACGCATGCTGCTACAGACACTGGCGTCTCTTATCACACCACGAGGTCGAGGCGCCATTGAAGAGCTTCAAGCAAACATAATCTTCTTGCTGTCACCTGCGGCAATTCTGCCTAGTACTTATGCTCGCAGGCCAGGAAAGACCGGGTCAGCACGCCACCCTACGGTCAAAATCCTGCGCAGCGAAACTTTAACGAGTACAGTTGCAGCCAAAGGTAAAACTGACCTGATTACTACATGCTTGCAATATTTATCGCTTCGAATTCAAAAGCAACTAGACTTAGCTTTTTAGGAGACCTTGCTGTGACATTTATAAATATTGGCGACCTTGTTACATTCTCTTCAAACAACGGAGTCCAAGTTCACAAAAAAGCCATTGACGTTTCGGCAGAGGATCTTTATACAGCAATTACTACAGCATTCTCACACATGGAAGACCCGGCCCTAGTTGATGCGTGTTGCGGCGGCCGAGGTCCTCTAGCGCAATTCTTTGAGCTCAGCTACGAAGAATACATTGAGATTTTGCGCCAAATAGAAATCGCAAATGCAGGGGCATTAGCCAAACAGCAGCACACCAGATTGAGGCGCCTAGAGTTCAATAGCAAGCGCTCTTCTTTGGTGCTAAATATGATCGATTCTGGCATACCCTATGTTTGCGCGCATCCAAACTGCGAAGTTACTGCAAATCTTACAGTCGATCACATTATCGCACTTTCACACGGCGGAGGTGATAATTTGGAAAACCTACAATTTCTCTGTCTACCTCATAATAGCGCCAAAGGTGACCGAAATTAGGCCCAACACCTAATAAGGACGCAGTCGGCTTCAACTGAAGATAGTTTTGAAGCTAACGCCGCTACTACTTCGTATCGTGGTCAGACGCGAGAACCTGCTGCTGCGCGTGCACTAATCCTCCGAGAACGAGGCCAAGCTCAAAGACCCACTGCTTTACTGGTGCCAGGCCAGCTCATAGACGCCCAGGTCCAACACGCCTACGAAGTAGGTCAACCTGGCCCCGTTATTCCAGTTCACCTGATCCCGTTACTTAATAGATCTCACAGGGACAACGGAATGCACGCTAAGAAGCTTCGAAAGATCTCGTATCTACTAGACTGCCTAAGAAATCCTTCTCGTTTAGAACCATGTAAGATTTCGTTTGGTGATGGCGACTTAATAAACTACCTCTCCCGAGAAATCCACAGACCAGACGGCCGCGTTGCGATTCTTACTCAAAAGGGCTTGACGGAGCTAAGGGAACTCACGCAAACGCTATTTGACATGCAAATGCTTGGCAATCTTGTCGGGTACGAGGACGTAGCTTCCTCCTTAAGATCCCTATACGGAAAGCTGCTGATGGAGCCCAACGCAACCTGTACATCAGCTGATCTGATTAATTCAATTTGCCAAGACCTCAAAAGTAGAATTAGAAAGCATAGATTCGCAGTTCCTCTTTCTGGGATCCGCCTTGAGGACATCTCCAAACTCGATCTCGGCCCCGTTTGGCTTGTTAGTGATTTGCGTCCAACCTTGGCCGAAGCAGGAGAGTCACCTGTCTGCAGGTATGTTAGTGGCGCGTTAGAGGCAGTTGGGTCTGCGACTTGGTTGGTTGGTGACATTGAGGGAACAGTTGATGTAGCAAGGGATCGATTTTCGTCACTGGCTACACTTTCTTTGGGCCTACTGGCTATCTACGGAGCTATTTCTTATGAAAGAGGCGCAACTAACTTCAGACTCTGCACACAAATGGATGCGGAAACTACCAGTGCTCGCGGCACTTATTTGCACTGGCACGTAGGCCAACCCAATGTAGTAGTCAATTATCAACTCTTAAAGCATCAAACACTTCAAATTGACAGCGAAAGTGCGGATAGAATTCACGCAGAGCAGCTATTTGAACGAGGGTTTGTTTTGGCTGCAGGTACTGGCAGCAGTCAACTCGAGATGGCTGTTATAAGGGCTATCCATTGGTTTTCAGATGCACAGCGCGATCTAAATGTAGTGATGCAGTTCGTGAAGTACTGGAGCTGCGTAGAAGCCTTTTTTACGGATTCACACAAGGTCGTACGCTCAGTATCCAGCGGCCTCGCCACTACTTTGGTTGCCGGCGGTTACGGCCTATACCCCCCCGATGCATATTTCGATCTGAAAAAAAGAATTTCGAAGTTATATGTAGCCAGGTGCAAGGCGGTCCACCAAGGACACCATGACCATGTCAACTGGAAAGATGTCAGCGAACTAAGTGAGTGGTGTGCTTGGTTGATTTTAACCATGCTTTCTCTTTTGGAGAGAGGCTATACTTCGACTCAAGAAATAAGAGCGCAGGTTTATAGACTTGACGCAACGTTGATCAAAGGACATGAAACGACGACCTTGGCAGAGCCTTAGATATGAATGGGGCCAAGCTCACTATATGTCAGAAATGGCATGGCTCCATATTGGAAAATCGGAAAACCGCCGATCGTCTAACACATGGCGCCTACGTCAACAGCAAGAATTTAAATTCTTTTTCCTAACATCTGCTCCAGTTGATTCATGTAAATATTGAGCTTCCGAAGGACATAATCTGCAATTACGCCAGGCTCGCTCTTTGTTGTATGATGAAATTCAATGCATATCTGCTTATGCGCCAACTGGATAAATAAGTCCGGCACCAAATTTGGTATCCACGGGTGGGACTTATCAGGCGACACTTCGACACCCGACAGCTCTTGAAGAGCTTTGGCCACAGCCTTATTAACAACCTTGTCCGACCCGCCGTCATTTACCATCCAGTCTACCATCGACTCAAAATGCGGCGCAGCTTCACGCATTGCCAACGCCGCTGGGCCACCCTTTCTCTTGCCCTGAGGCGAAAGCTCGCCCTTGAGCTGTTTGTACAAAGGAGTTCTAGAAAGTGTCCGCTTCGCGTCCCCCTTATCTCGCCAGGGCTGCGGAACTCCACTTAGAACAGCATCTAGAGCAGGTGACTCAGAGTAGGCTGCAGCGCATGACACGAGCGTGTTTGTGGGCAAAAATAGGATCCTGGTCTTCAAAGCACCATAAAGGGCAATTTGAAGTCTTTTAGCATTCCATACGGAGCTACGCTGCGTATTCCCATGCACATACTCAAACAACTTATCATGAATGGCAGCCCAATTATCTTCAATTCGCTGACTACGCCTTACAAACTGAGAAACAACCGACTCCGCATCTTCGTATGAGAAGATAAACCACACTTCTGTGGAAGTGGGGATTTTTGATCTAATTTGCTCTTGGTAACCGGTGGTTTTTCTCCAGCGCTCCTTGAGCATTTCAAGGTACTCTCTGAGAGTACGCTGAATTTCAGGAAGGCCTTTAAATTCATCAAAGACTTCTTCCAAATCATCATTGGTTAACGAAAAATCAGACAACTCCATGCCGTCATTCAGCACAGATATAGTTCGCTTCGCAATATCTACGAATTTTTCAGTTGGAGGACCCGGAAAATCAATGACCTCTTTAGTGCGATAGAAAAGCGTTCCGGAGACATCAGCTGCATGGCCCCTCATTAACTGCACATCATCTCGCTGCGTGACTGGCCATATCAACAGAAGCGGGCGTGTTCGCAAAAGCCCATTAAGTCTGCGGAAAAACCCCTTTATATCCTCAGGCTCAAACTCACTTAGATTCTCAAGGTAATTAATTACGACGTATGCAGGCCCCTTATCTTTTACTTTTTCAGCGACATCACCTATGCGCACCAGCTCTTGATAGAGACCAAGTAGTTTTAAGTCGCTAGTAAAGGTACTTGCATCTATTTGATGAAGGCCCGACACTTTAAGTGAAGGTCGCCAGCTTAGTGATTGTATAAATGTGGATTTACCGATCCCTGGCTGCCCGAGAATAAAAACCAACTTCCCCGAGTTTTTGAGGGCACCGGCAATTTCGCTTATCTGGGCCTCCACCTCGGGCAAAGGCTCCACAAACTCAATGAATTTTTCAACTGCGACGCTTTCATCAAAGCGAGCACGGACCTCTTCAAATGAAGTCTCAAGAACTAATTCACTCATTAGCATCCCTCCCTGATGTTCCAATAGTAGAAGGGCGGCCGTTGGCCGCCCTTCTACTATGACTCGTCTCAAACCCCAACCGGATTAGCCTTCTCCGGATCAATCTTGTACTGCTTGATCGCCCGAGCCACATCCTTCCCGGTCATCTTCCCATCCTTCGCCAACGCCGCAATGGCGGCATGCGCGATGTAGTAGCGATCCACCTCGAAGAACCGGCGCAGGTTGGCGCGCGTATCCGAGCGGCCGAAGCCGTCGGTGCCTAGCACGGTGTAGTGCATCGGCACGAAGGCGCGGATCTGGTCGGCGAAGGCGCGCACGTAGTCGGTGGCGGCGATGGCCGGGCCCTGGCGGCCTTCCAGCAGCTGGGTGACGAACGGCTTGCGCTGTTCGCCTTCCGGGTGCAGGCGGTTCCAGCGCTCGGCGTCGAAGCCGTCGCGGCGCAGTTCGTTGAAGCTGGGGCAGGACCAGATGTCGGCGGTGACGCCGAAATCCTTGTCCAGCAGCTCGGCGGCGGCGATGGCTTCGCGCAGGATGGTGCCCGAGCCCAGCAGCTGCACGCGCAGTTCGCCCTTCTTGGGCTTGCCGGCGTCCTTGAGCAGGTACATGCCCTTGATGATGCCGTCTTCCGCGCCCGCCGGCATTTCCGGGTGGGCGTAGTTCTCGTTCATCAGGGTGATGTAGTAGTACTCGTCCACCTGCTCCTGCATCATCCGCTGGATGCCGTACTGCATGACCACGGTGACTTCGTAGCCGAAGGTGGGGTCGTAGCTGCGCACGTTGGGGATGGAGCCGGCGATGACCTGGCTGAAGCCGTCTTCGTGCTGCAGGCCTTCACCGTTGAGCGTGGTGCGGCCGGCGGTGCCGCCGAGCAGGAAGCCGCGGGTGCGCATGTCCGCCGCCTGCCAGGCGATGTCGCCCACGCGCTGGAAGCCGAACATGGAGTAATAGATGTAGAACGGCAGCATCGGCACGTTGCTGACCGAGTAGCTGGTGCCGGCGGCCAGCCACGAGGAGATGGCGCCCGGCTCGCTGATGCCCTGCTGCAGCACCTGGCCGGACTGGTCCTCGCGGTAGAACATCAGCTGGTCGGCGTCCACCGGCTTGTACTTCTGGCCGAACGGGGCGTAGATGCCGATCTGCCGGAACATGCCTTCCATGCCGAAGGTGCGGGCTTCGTCGGCCACGATCGGCACGATGCGCGGGCCCAGTTCCTTGTCGCGCAGGGCGATGTTGAGGCTCTGCACGAAGGCCATGGTGGTGGAGTAGGTGCGCTCGCCGCTGTCCTTGAGCAGGCGCTCGAACTTGTCCAGGCCCGGGGCCGGGATGGACAGGTCGGCCTTGCGGCGGCGCTGCGGCAGGTAGCCGCCCATGGCGGCGCGACGCTCCTGCAGGTACTGCACTTCCGGCGAGTCCGGGCCGGGGTGGTAGAACGGCACCTGCTCGGCATCGGCCAGCTGCTTGTCGCTGAGCGGGATGTTGAAGCGGTCGCGGAACGCGCGCACGGCGTCGTCGTCCAGCTTCTTGGTCTGGTGGGTGGGGTTCAGCGCCTCGCCCGCCGAGCCCATGCCGTAGCCCTTGACGGTCTTGGCCAGGATCACGGTGGGCATGCCCTTGGTGTTCACCGCCTGGTGGTAGGCGGCGTAGACCTTGTGCGGATCGTGGCCGCCGCGGTTCAGGCGCCAGATGTCGTCGTCGGACAGGCCGGCGACCATGGCGGCGGTCTCCGGGTACTTGCCGAAGAAGTTGGCGCGGGTATAGGCGCCGCCGAAGGCCTTGCAGTTCTGGTACTCGCCGTCGACGGTTTCCATCATCAGCTTCTTGAGGACGCCGTTGGTGTCCTTGGCCAGCAGGGCGTCCCAGTAGCCGCCCCACAGCAGCTTGATGACGTTCCAGCCGCCGCCGCGGAACACGCCTTCCAGCTCCTGGATGATCTTGCCGTTGCCGCGCACCGGGCCGTCCAGGCGCTGCAGGTTGCAGTTGACCACGAAGATCAGGTTGTCCAGGCCTTCGCGGCCGGCCAGGGCGATGGCGCCCAGGGTCTCGGGCTCGTCGCTCTCGCCGTCGCCGATGAAGCACCACACCTTGCGGTCGGACTTCTCGATCAGGCCGCGGTGTTCGAGGTACTTCATGAACTGCGCCTGGTAGATGGCGCTGAGCGGGCCCAGGCCCATCGACACGGTGGGGGTCTGCCAGAAGTCCGGCATCAGCCACGGGTGCGGATAGGAGGAGATGCCCTGCCCGTCCACTTCCATGCGGAAGTTGTTGAGCTGGTCTTCGCTGATGCGGCCTTCCAGGAAGGCGCGGGCGTAGATGCCGGGGGAGCTGTGGCCCTGGATGTACAGCAGGTCGCCGGGGTGCTTGTCCGAGGGCGCGCGCCAGAAGTGGTTGAAGCCCACGTCGTACAGGGTGGCGCTGGAGGCGAAGGAGGCGATGTGGCCGCCCAGGTCGCCCGGCTTGCGGTTGGCGCGGACCACGGTGGCCATGGCGTTCCAGCGGATGATCGAGCGGATCTTCCACTCGATGGCCGCGTCGCCCGGGCTCTTGGCCTCGTTGGCGGGGGCGATGGTGTTGACGTACTCGGTGGTCGGCGAGAACGGCAGGTAGGCGCCGGAACGACGGGTCAGCTCGACCATGTCCTCCAGCAGCTGATGCGCGCGCTCGGGGCCTGCGACATCGATGACGGCCTTGAGCGATTCGATCCACTCCTGGGTTTCAGTGGGGTTCGGATCGTTCTGCAGCACCTCGTTCAACCAGTTCATAACGCTCCCGTAGGTCGCACGCACGCGCGCGATGGCATGTGTTTTCTCGAAGCCTGCAAGTGTAGCGCAACCGCCTCTCAGGACCTCGTACGCCAGCGTATGGAACGGACTGTCACATTGGCCCGGGACACCCCGCGGGACAGCCGCCGCGGCCACTGTGCCGGGCGGCCGCGGCTGCGCTTATGATCGGGCTCCAGGCCCCCGAGGAGCGCCGCCATCGCCCTTGCCTCGTCAGCGCAGGACGCCTCCGCGGTCGCCTGGCGGCACAGCCTGCGCACGCGCCTGCTGCTGTGGGGCAGCCTGCTGCAGGTGGCGCTGCTGCTGGGCCTGGCCCTGCTGTTCTACCTGGGCGCGCGCGAGGTGATGGTGCGCAACGCGCGCGAGGAGGTGGCCGGGCTGACCCAGCAGACCGCGCGCAGCCTGGATGCCACGCTGGGCTCGGTGCAGGTGAGCGGGCGCACCCTGGCCGCCGCCGCGAGCGGGCTGGGCCGGCAGCCGTTCAACCTGCGCAACCTGCTGCAGGCCACGCTGCAGGGCGACCCGGACATCGCCGGCGCCTTGCTGGTGATCGAGCCCGGCGCACTGAAGGACGATGGCCGCGGCTTCGCCTGGCACCTGCGGCGCACCGCTACCGGGGTGCTGGAACAGCCGGTGGAGGCGCTGGGCTTCGACGCGCGCAGCATGCCCTGGTACCAGCGCACCCTGGCCGCGCCGGCGCCGTGGTGGTCCGAGCCGTACAGCGATGCCAGCATCGGCGGCGCCTACCTGACCACCTACAACCTGCCGCTGCGCCTGCCCGGCGATGGGCCGCAGGCGCCGGCGATCGGCATGGTGAGCGTGGACGTGCCGCTGCAGCGGCTGCAGGCCATCGTCGCCGAACTGCCGGCCAACAGCGGGCTGCAGCCGATGCTGCTGTCGCCGGACGGGCTGTTCGTGCTGCATCCGGACCCGGCGCTGCGCTTCCGCCGCACGTTGGAGGCGCACGTGGCGCGGGCGCGGCCGGACCTGTCGCCGCTGGCGCAGGCGGCCGACACCCACACCGCTGTGCGCTTCGAGCACACCGCACCGGACGGCACCCGCTACCTCACCCAGAGCGCGGCGGTGGGCGACACCGGCTGGACTTTCGCGCTGAGCGTGTCGGAGGACTACATCCTGGCCGGGCTGGACCGCATCGTGCTGTGGGGCGCGCTGGCCGGTGCCGCAGCGCTGGCGGTTTGGTTGTGGCTGCTGCATCGCTACACGGTGCGGCTGGTGCGGCCGATCGAGGACCTGACCGACTCGGCGCTGCATTTCAGCCAGGGCGCGTTCGACTATCCGCTGCGCCACGTCGAGCGCGCGGACGAAGTGGGGGTGATGGCGCGCGCCTTCGACAGCGCGCGCGGCTCGATCAAGCGCCAGTTGGACGAGATCGCCACGTTGGCGCAGGCGCGGCAGCGCATGCAGAGCGAACTGTCGATCGCGCGCGACATCCAGTTGGCGATGCTGCCGGTCGGGCGCACCTTCGACAGCGCCCACAAGCATCTGGAAACCTATGCGCTGCTGGAACCGGCGGAGATGGTCGGCGGCGATTTCTACCAGTTCTTCGAGACCGAGCCGGGGCTGCTGTGGTTCGTGGTCGGCGACGTGTCGGACAAGGGCGTGCCGGCGGCGCTGTTCATGGCGCGGGCGATGACGGTGCTGGAGATCGCCGCGCGCCGGCACACGCGCCCGGACGCGATCCTGATCGCGGCCTCGCAACGGCTGGTGGAAGGCAACGAGCCGTGCATGTTCGCCACCGTGCTGTGCGGGCTGATCGACGTGCACAGCGGCGACTACTGGCTGTCCAGCGCCGGCCACGAGC
>NZ_AQOI01000003.1:0-1990 GCF_000364665.1 Xanthomonas sp. SHU 199 | reverse complement strand
CCAGTGAGCTTCTCCGTGGATGCGAAGCATGGCCCAGTGCCACGCGTGCACTCTGCCCGCTCCACTTCGCTTGTCATTTTGTCTCCACTCGATTCAAAGCCGATTTCAGTGCAGTCCAGTGCCAAACCGAGTTGTCTATTCTCACTGCACATCCCGGGTTTTTAAGTAGTCGAATACTCGTAGTAACTCCTTCTTTCTGCAAGATCGCCTTGGCGTCGCTAAGCAAGCGCTTCTCACCTGTGAGCCAACAATTGAACTCGGAGGATACAAGTTGCATTGCTCTCTGGAGTGAGCACTCCAGTTTTTGTCGCAAGCGAATCACGCCCGCCTTGTCGCTTTTGTCGAAGTCCGGACCTAGCACGTAGTGATTGCTACCAGCCGTTGCAGCATCACATTTATCTTGAAGGTACTCATCAACACTCTGACCACTACCGACGGTTTCAATTTCACCCGATGCAGTACTGACAAGATGAGCATTTACGCCAACATAGCATCGCCCGTGAATACCTCGCAGGACAAAATCTTCGCTGTTTGCACGAATGATCCAGTAGTCACCACACTCAGAAAGCGCGCAGAATTGAATAACAAAACGATCTCTTCCTTCGCGAGAAGCTTCGCAGCAACGAAGGACTAAAGCTTTGGCTTGCTCTGCTTCGATCATTAGGTCGCCTAACGCCTGAGTGAAGCCGCCTTGCGAAGCGGCATCGGCTTGAACGAACGGTTAGGCGGTAGTGAAGCATGGTCCGTGCTCCCGAGTATTGCCGCCGAGAGCCGAGCATGCCACAGATGCCGGTTTGGTGCTTGCCAGAGGTGGTGACCGATGGATGTGTGACCTGGGCCGAAGACGATGAGCGAGGTAGGGCAACGAAGCCGGAAGACGAAGCTGATGACTATTCGATGGCGCAAAGCGAGAGGACTCCCCCAGAGGTAGAATTGCTGTCAGAGCCGACTTTCAAAGATATCGAACAAAAAAGTGCACTCTGACCCGTGTTTTTTCTACGCGCAGCCGTGCGCCCCTGCCGTCGCCACCTTCGGCAGCGCTTATCGCACATTGCTTGAGCGACGAACTGCTAGCCGACATCCGCATTCGCATCCAACAACAACTGGCTCTCGGCCATCATGCGTTTCGTGGCATGTCGAGGCCAAGACCCGCCGGTTCGCGGGTGTCAGGCTAGCCCATCGGCTACCCAAACCCACACGATCAACGAATAATTCAATCTACCTCCGCTATCCCTCGTTGTAAGAAACCTAACGATGGAGCTAAGCGACATGCGACAGTGAGTGCACCTTGAACGGGATATTAGGTATACACGACTTTTGAAGAAAGAAGGGGGTACATATCGGACATGTCCTCGAGGCACTTGCACATCAGTTGCGCATCCGTGGGCATGCGCAATGAAAACTGCTGCCAGCCATCTAGAACTAGTTGCTCAGGCATTTCTACCAGACCGGTGATGGCGTCCCAAAATGCATTCCAATTGTGGCCATACCAGCTAGGGAAGCCGAGCGACTCCATGAGAAGGGCATGCAGATCCTTCGCGGACGTTACGTTTCCAAGCTCAATTCGAATCACAGGGATGCGTGCCATGAGATTTGCTGGGTATCTAGATTAAGCCGCGCCGCGAAGTGGCGTCGGTTTGAATGAGTTGTTAAGCGCCGGAGTCATGCTGCAGCTTTGAAAATGAGATCTTGGAAGTCTTGCAGACGATGTGCACCGCCGTAGGCGTTACCAGCTTTGTACATAGCCAGTGACTCTTCTGGCCCCCTGCTAAGCCGGCCACCATTGTCCGCATATGGAGAATCTTGAAGGACAAGCGCTACGCCACTGAGTATAACTTGGGTCAGAGCGAACTTTAAGATCGTCGCGCATCCAGAGTGTACTTTGACCCCTGTTTTCACAGATGCCAATGGCTTGGGGCCGGAGGCTGGTTGCTTGTCGTTCTTGGTTCGGGCGATGGTCAGGGTTTAGAGCGGCTCACAAAACCCTTCT
>NZ_AQOI01000002.1:0-335 GCF_000364665.1 Xanthomonas sp. SHU 199 | reverse complement strand
TGACATCACTCGTCCTTGCGAGTTGGAACCATAGATGGGCAATGTAGAGTCGACTTTTCTCGTGAAAGTCGGATCCATAACGCCTCCCCTAGTAACATTACGGCGCAGCGTACCCAGCGAAATCTACGATACAGACTCCGCGAGAGCAGCCTTACTTCAAGTAGACCTCGACAATGTCGCAGCCATTGGTCTGCACATCGATCTTGCGCTTGTTCACCAATGCCGTCATCAAGACCGCCAGTAAAGCCTTTCCACCCGGTTGGTCGTCTTGAAAATGCAGGACGTGGTTGCCAGATGCAGCCTTGCATTCCGCTGGCGTGTCCGACAGCCAGACA
>NZ_AQOI01000001.1:0-11053 GCF_000364665.1 Xanthomonas sp. SHU 199 | reverse complement strand
GCCGGCTCACCGCGGCCCGCCGTGCCGGACCGCGGCTGCCGCCGCCGGGCATCCTGCCGCAACTGCGCGCCGAGTGCGAAGCGATGGCGCGCTATGCGCTGGAGCACGGCATGGCAGTGCCGCCGGAGCTGATCGCCCGCCTGTCGGCGCTGCTGGGCGCAGGCACGCCGGACGCCGATGGCGGCGACATCGAGGTGCACGCGCACGAACTGGCGGTCACCCACCGGCGACTGGCGCAACTGATCCGCCCGGCCACGCCGCAGGCGGTGTTCCTGCTCGATGCCGAGCGTCGCCGCCCGCACTGGGCGACCCTGCTCGGCCCGCTGCCGCTGGTGCGTGCGCTGACCACCACCTCGCTGCTGTTCCTGTTCGCGGTGGTGGCGACGGCCCTGTCCAGCAAGGTCAGCGCGGACAACGTGCGCCTGGGCTTCCTGGATTCCTCGGGCAGCGTGTTGCTGTGGAATGCGCTGTTCCTGCTGTTCTGCGCCGGCCTGGGCGCCTCGTTCTCCTCGCTGTTCCAGGTGCACCGCTATGTCGCCGACGCCAGCTACGACCCCAAGTACGACGCCTCCTACGGCGCGCGCATGATCCTGGGCCTGATCGCCGGGCTGATCCTGGTCGAAGTGTTGCCGCCGGATCTGTTCGAAAGCGGCAGCATGCGCAGTTTCGGCAAGCCGACCCTGGCGATGCTGGGCGGCTTCTCCGCGACCGCGGTGTACCGTCTGCTGCAGCGTCTGGTCGATCTGATGGAGACGCTGGTGCGCGGCGATACCTCGGCGCAGGCGCAGGCGTCGCTGGAAGTGCAGCGCGCCAGCAACGACACCGAGCGCATGCGCTGGCAGGGCGAGTTGGCCGCGCAGTTGATGGCCCTGCAGCAATCGATCGAGGCCGGCACACCGCCGGCGGCGATACAGCAGCGGCTCGCCGAGTTCGCCCGCGGGATGCTGCAGGTGGAAGCCGCGCGTCTGCCGCCGCCGCCATCGCCATCGCCGGCAGCGGAATGAACCCGCCGGCGCGACACCGGCGTATCGCCCGTGTTCCCATCATCGTTCGTCGGCGCAGGATTTCGTTCTGCGTCACAGCGCGTGCGCGGTAGCACGGGATTCTGTCTACGAACCGAGACGAATGCGGCAATCCGCACAAGTTCAGCCGTCGTCGCCATCCATATCAGCCTGAAGCCGATGGCCGCCATGACGCAGCGTGACAAGCTGAGAACGTAATGCAAGCGCAGGTTCAGCGCTGTCGCATCGAGTGAAAAAGGGGCGCGTCGCGCTGCAGGGGGACGCGGGTTGCCGCGCGGTCGCGCGTTGGGAGTTCCATTGCCAACACAGGTAGAGAATGAACACACGTATCGTGATTGCCGCCGAACGCAGCATTGTGCTGGAGGGCATGGTGGCCCTGCTCAACAACACGCCGGACATCGACGTGGTCGGCCACGCGGTCGACGGACTGGAGTGCGTGCAACTGGTGACCCGACGGCAGCCGGATATCGTGCTGATGGACGTGATGCTGCCGGGCCTCAACGGCATCGAGGCCACCCGCCGGCTGCTGCAGCGCAGCCCGCGCAGCAAGGCGATCTGCATCGCCGCCTCCGATGCCGCGACCAACGTGCGCGCGGCCATCGACGCCGGCGCCAAGGGCTACCTGGCGCGCAACAGCACCTTCCACGAATTGCTGCGCGCGATCCAGCAGGTCGGCAACGATCAGCTGTACATCAGCCCGCAACTGTCGCAGTCGCTGGTCAGCGAGTATCGCTGTCCGCCCGGCGATGCCGTCTCCGCCTACACGCTGCTGACCTCGCGCGAACGCGAGATCGTGCAGTTGCTGTCCGAGGGGCTGTCGACCAAGGAGATCGCCGCGCGCCTGCACATCAGCGTCAAGACCATCGGCACCCACCGCGAGCACATCATGCTCAAGCTGGGCATGCAGAGCATCGCGCAACTGACGCGCTACGCGATCCGCGAAGGTCTGTCGCCGCTGGAGGGAGGCAGGGGCAGTGCGCGCCATGCCGGGCACGACCGGCAGGGACCGGCCAGTCGTTGTGGCTGAGGCGGCGCGTGCCGTGACGGTGCGCACAACTGCATGGTCAGCGGCGCTGCGTGGCGGCGTGGTTCAGTCCGGACGTCGCGCGTGCATCAGCGCCGCGACGGCCTGCGCGCCGGGATCGGCCTGGCCCTGCAGCGCCTCGCGTACCGCGGCCTGGTTCGCCGGCGGATGGTTCTGGCTGAGCTTGAACTTCAACTCGACCCGCTCGACCTCCAGGCGGAAGCCGACGATGCCGCGCAACTGGCGCCGGTGCGTGTCGTTGTCCGGCTCGTAGCGCCAGTCGCTGCCCAGCGCGCGTTCGTGGCGTTCGCTCAGCCGCGCCACCACATCGGCCAGCAGTGCTTCGTCGTCGCTGGGGTGCAGCTGCCCGTGCAGGTGCGCGGTGGCGTAGTTCCAGGTCGGCACCCGCGCCATCGCCTCCTTGTCCGGATACCAGCCCGGGGAGACGTAGGCATGCGGGCCGTGCACGATCAGCAAGGCCGGCCCGGCGTGCCGCGCCTGCGGGTTGGCCCGCGACCAATGGCCTTCGACCAGGATGCGTTCGCCGTCGCGCCGGTACAGCACCGGCAGCGGCGTGGCGCAGGGCAGGCCGTCGGCGACGGTGACCAGGGTGGCGAACGGGTGGTCCGCGATCAGCGCATCGAGCGCGCCCAGGTCGTGTTCGGCGAAGGCGGGTGCAACGTGCATCCCCGGATCAGGCGCGCGCGCCCAGGGTCTGGGTCATGCGCCCGCGCAGGCCGGCGTCGTCGTCGGCCTGCGGCGGCGCCACCTCGCCCAACGAGAAGCCGCGCGCCCGCGCATCGTCCTCGTCCAGGCCATCGAAGGCGACGAATTCGGCATCGAACAACGCCGCGCGGGCGGTGTCCTCGCTGTCGTAGCTGAGGGTGTTGCCGTCGCTGTCCAGCACCTCGGCGGTGCCGGCGTCGCGCACGCGCAGGCGTGCCCACACCAGCAGGCGGCCGAGGCTGGCCAGGTACCACTGATCGTGGGAGGGAGAATCTGAGGTCATGGAATCACCAGGGAAAGCAGCCAGAGCAGGGCGGCCATGCCCAGGCCGAAGAAGATCGTCATCAGCGACAGCCAGGCCGGCGTGGCCAGCCCGGAGAGCCCGCGGTCGCCGAGCGGACGGTAGCGCCGCGCCAGCAGCCAGCCGAGCGCGACCGGCTTGAGGAAGGCGCCCGGCCCGAACGCCGCCACCAGCGGCGGATGGCGGTCGCGGATGTGCACCAGGGTCAGCGGCCAGAAGATCAGGAACGCGCTGGCCCCGGCGATCGCCACGCCGACGAAGCACAGCGCGAAGAACAGGATCATGGCGCGCGCTCCCCGTGCCGGCTCAGAACTCGGCGCTGCCCGGCGCGCGCGGGTAGGGGATGGCGTCGCGGATGTTGCTCAGCCCGCACACGTACACCACCAGGCGCTCGAAGCCCAGGCCGAAGCCGGCATGCGGCACCGTGCCGTAGCGGCGGAAGTCGCGGTACCAGCCGTAGTGCTGCGGATCCAGGCCGAACTGCAGCATGCGCGCGTCGAGCACGTCCAGGCGCTCCTCGCGCTGGCTGCCGCCGATGATCTCGCCGATGCCCGGGGCCAGCACGTCCATCGCCGCGACGGTCTTGCCGTCGTCGTTCAGGCGCATGTAGAAGGCCTTGATGTGCTCGGGATAGTTGGTCACCACCACCGGGCGGCCGACGTGCTGCTCGGTCAGCCAGCGCTCGTGCTCGGTCTGCAGGTCCAGGCCCCATTCCACCGGGAACTCGAACTTCTGCCCGGACTTCTGCAGCAGGCCGATCGCGTCGCCGTACTCGATGCGCTCGAACGGCGAGTTGATGAAGGTCTCCAGCTTGCTGATCGCGGTCTTGTCCACGCGCTCGGCGATGAACGCCAGGTCGTCGGCGCGCTCGTCCAGCACCGCGCGGAACAGATACTTGAGGAAGTCCTCGGCCACGCGCGCGTCCTCGGCCAGGTCGGCGAAGGCGATCTCCGGCTCGATCATCCAGAACTCGGCCAGGTGGCGGGTGGTGTGGCTGTTCTCGGCGCGGAAGGTTGGGCCGAAGGTGTAGACCTTGCTCAGCGCCAGGCAGTAGGCCTCGACGTTGAGCTGGCCGGACACGGTCAGGAAGGTCTCCTTGCCGAAGAAGTCGCGGCCGAAGTCGACCTGGCCCTGCGCGTCGCGCGGCAGGTTGGCCATGTCCAGGGTGGAGACGCGGAACATCTGCCCGGCGCCTTCGGCGTCGGAGGTGGTGATGATCGGCGTGCTGATCCAGTTGTAGCCGTTCTGGTGGAAATAGCGGTGCACCGCCTGCGCCAGGCAGTTGCGGATGCGCGTCACCGCGCCGAACAGGTTGGTGCGCGGGCGCAGGTGCGCGACCTCGCGCAGGAACTCCGGCGACATCGGCTTGGGCTGGATCGGGTAGGTCAGCGGGTCCTCGACCCAGCCCACCACCTCGACCGCGCTGGCCTGGATCTCGTACGACTGGCCCTTGCCCTGCGACTTGACCAGCACGCCCTTGGCGATCAGCGAGCAGCTGCCGGTGAGCCGCTTGACCTCGTCGAAGTTGGGCAGGGCATCGGTCGCCACCACCTGGATCGGGGCGAAGCAGGAGCCGTCGGACACGTTGATGAAAGCCAGTCCGGCAGATCCGCGCAGCGTGCGCACCCATCCCCGCACCGTGACTTCGCCGCCTTCCGGGATCTTCCCGGCCAGCGCATGTGCAACGCTCACCACCGTCATGACTTGAATCCTCGCCGCAGCGACTCGATATGGAAGGGGCAAGTGTACTGGCTGGAGCGCAGCGCTTGCGAGGCGTGGCGGTGATTGGCCGCCAACCTTCCTATAATGTCCGCTCGCAGTCGCCGGAGTCGTTCGTCATGGCCATCCGTCTCACCCCCGTCGCCCATGCCCGCGTGCAGCGCTTCGTCGCGCAGACGCCTGGCGCGCTGGGCTTGCGTTTTGGCGTGGAGCGCACCGGCTGTTCGGGGTGGGGCCACGTCACCGACCTGGCGCGCGAGGCGCGTGCGGACGACGCGGTGTTCGAGCAGGATGGCGTGCGCATCTATGTCGATGCCACCAGCCTGCCGCTGGTGGACGGCACCGAAATCGACTTCGCCAAGCAGGGCCTGGGCGAGACCTTCGTGTTCCGCAACCCGAACGCCACCGCCGAGTGCGGTTGCGGCGAGAGCTTCACCACCGACGCCGCGCACGCCGGCGCGGCCTGAGCGTCGCCGCTGCGGCGGCGCGACCTCCTTGTGGGATGAGCTCGAAGGCCGGGACCCGGGACCCGGGACCGGGGACCCGGAAGAGCGGCCCGGATGCGCTGCCTGGTGCAGGCGGGTTGAGGCATGTCGCCACGAAAGGCTGGTCGGCCTCGCTTTTCCGGGTCCCGGGCCCCGGGTCCCGGCTTCATCGAGTCAGGACATCACCCGGCCGCCCGCCACGGCACCTTGTCCGCAGCGGCACTTCTACGCCATAATGTGCGGCTTCCTGCCTTCCCGGCAGGAGTCCTTGCCCCACCGCCGTCGCACCGCGGGGGGCTGTCCGGCCGCAAGGCCACATCCGAAAGGTAAACACCATGAGTCGTCATTACGAAATCGTGTTCCTGGTCCACCCGGATCAGAGCGAGCAGGTCCCGGCCATGATCGAGCGCTACAAGTCGCTGGTCGAGAACGGCAAGGGCACCATCCACCGTCTGGAAGACTGGGGCCGCCGCCAGCTGGCGTACCCGATCCAGAACCTGGTGAAGGCCCACTACGTCATGCTGAACATCGAAGTGGACCAGGCCGTGCTGAGCGAGCTGGTCGAGAGCTTCCGCTTCAACGACGCCGTGCTGCGCCACCTGGTGATCAAGCGCGACGGCGCCGACACCGAGCAGTCGCTGATCATGAAGAGCAAGGACGAGAAGGCCGACAAGCCCGAGCGCGGTGAGCGCCGTCGTCGCGACGACGAAGAGGGCGATGCGCCCGCCGCCGCCACCGAAACCGACGGCGACGCCGCCGAAGCCGCCTAAGGAGCACGCTCATGTCCAAGTTCTTCCGTCGTCGCAAGTTCTGCAAGTTCACCGCCGAGGGCGTCAAGGAGATCGACTACAAGGATCTCAACACCCTGCGCCAGTACCTCACCGAGAACGGCAAGATCGTGCCGAGCCGCGTGACCGGCACCAAGTCCAAGTACCAGCGTCAGCTGGCCACGGCGGTCAAGCGCGCGCGTTTCCTGGCGCTGATCCCGTACACGGACAACCACGACGTTTGATTCCGGGTTTCCCGGAGCGATACGGCCCGCACCCTCCGGTGCGGGCATTCAAGCGAAGTCTGGCGATTAGAAAGGAGTGCGGTGCAGTCGGGCGCAATCCCGACTCCCCAATCCCCAATCCCGGCTTCTCCTATTCGGACAGCACCCGTTGCGCCGGCCGCGTGCCGACGCTAACGAATAACGGAGCAAGACCATGCAACTGATTCTTCTGCAGAAAGTGACCAACCTGGGCGGCCTCGGCGACAAGGTCGACGTCAAGCCGGGCTACGGCCGCAACTACCTGGTGCCGCAGGGCAAGGCCGTGCCGGCCACCGCCGCCAACATCGCCGAGTTCGAAGCCAAGCGCGCCGAGTACGAAGCCAAGGCCAAGTCGATCCACGACGACGCCGAAGCCCGCGCCGCCAAGCTGGAAGGTGCCAGCGTGACCGTCAAGGCCAACGCCTCCACCGAAGGCAAGCTGTACGGCTCGGTCGGCCCGCGCGACATCGCCGAGGCCTTCACCGCCGCCGGCATGCCGCTGGAGAAGGGCGAAGTGGTGCTGGGCGAAGGCGCGTTCCGCAACATCGGCGAGTACGAGGTGCTGGTGCGCCTCCACGCCGACGTGGAAACCACGGTCAAGGTCGTGGTCGAAGCCGACGCCTGATCCTTGCGTCATCGCTGTACCGACACGGGCACCGCAAGGTGCCCGTGTCGTTTTTGCCGACCGGCGCCGCCCTCGGCGGGCCATGCGGCCCTGGCCGCACGCGGTCGGCGCAAGACCCGTCGGCTGCGAGTGAGACCGCCGTCGCATCTCCGTCGCCCGGCGCAGGCCGCCCCAGCCTCGCGCGGGGGCCGCTATACTCAGCAACTCGTGTCCGATGTCGGCCCGGCGGTGTAGCCGCATCAATGGGTTGGAAGCAGGACCTCACCTGGATCTTCATTAGCGGCAGCGCAGCTCGGAATGCCGGCGGCGTCTGCCATGGATTGCCCGCACCATGCGCCTGTCGACCATCAAGCTGTCCGGCTTCAAGTCCTTCGTCGATCCGACCACGCTGCACCTGCCGACCAACATGACCGGCATCGTCGGTCCGAACGGCTGCGGCAAGTCGAACATCATCGACGCGGTGCGCTGGGTGATGGGCGAAAGCTCGGCCAGCCGGCTGCGCGGCGATTCGCTGACGGACGTGATCTTCTCCGGCTCGTCGGCGCGCAAGCCCGTGTCGCAGGCCACGGTGGAACTGATCTTCGACAACACCGACCACACCATCGCCGGCGAGTACGCCTCGTTCAACGAGATCTCGGTCAAGCGCCAGGTCAGCCGCGACGGCAGCAGCAGCTACTACCTCAACGGCACCAAGTGCCGGCGTCGCGACATCACCGATCTGTTCCTGGGCACCGGCCTGGGCCCGCGCAGCTACTCGATCATCGAACAGGGCATGATCAGCCAGATCATCGAGGCGCGCCCGGAAGACCTGCGCGTGTACCTGGAGGAGGCCGCCGGCATCTCCAAGTACAAGGAGCGGCGCAAGGAGACCGAGACCCGCATCCGCCACACCCGCGAGAACCTGGAGCGCCTGGGCGACCTGCGCGAGGAGATCGGCAAGCAGCTCGAGCACCTCAAGCGGCAGGCGCGCCAGGCCGAGCAGTACCAGGCGCTGCAGGAAGAACGGCGGATCAAGGACGCGCAGTGGAAGGCGCTGGAATACCGCGGCCTGGACGGGCGCCTGCAGGGCCTGCGCGAGGCGCTGGGCCAGGAAGAAACGCGCCTGCAGCAACTGATCGCCGAACAGCGCGATGCCGAGGCGCGCATCGAGACCGGCCGCGTGCGCCGCGAGGAGGCCGCCGAGGCGCTCAGCACCGCGCAGGCCGAGGTCTACAAGGTCGGCAGCACCCTGGCCCGGATCGAGCAGCAGATCCAGCACCAGCGCGACCTGTCGCAGCGCCTGCACAAGGCGCGCGACGAGGCGCAGCTGGCGCTGGCCGAGCTCGGCCAGCACATCGGCACCGACGAGGCCAAGCTGGCCCTGTTGCGCGAATCGGTGGACGTGGCCGGCCCGCAGCTGGAGCAGCTGCAGGAAGACAACGAATACAAGCAGGAAGCGCTGCGCGAGGCCGAGGCGCGCCTGGCCGACTGGCAGCAGCGCTGGGAATCGCATCAGCGCAACACCGCCGAAGCCTCGCGTGCCGGCGAAGTGGAGCGCACCCGCGTCGATTACCTGGACCGGCAGTCGCTGGAGGCCGAGCGCCGCCGCGAGGCGCTGCTGGCCGAGCGCGCCGGGCTGGACCTGGACGCGCTGGCCGAGGCGTTCGCGCAACTGGAACTGCAGCACGAGACCCAGCGCGCCGCGCTGGACGGGCTGACCGAGCAGGTCGAGGCGCGCAAGCAGGCGGTCGCGGCGCTGCAGGACCAGCAGCGCACCGCGCAGGCCGAACTGGCCGACGTGCGCAAGCAGGCGCAGGCCGCGCGCGGCCGGCTGTCGTCGCTGGAAACCCTGCAGCAGGCCGCACTCGGCCAGGAGCAGGGCGCGGCGGTGGCCTGGCTGCAGGCGCGCGGGCTGGATTCGGCGGCGCGCGTCGGCGAACGGCTCAACGTCGAGAGCGGCTGGGAGAACGCCGTCGAAGGCGCGCTCGGGCAGTTGATCGAAGGCGTGCTGGTCGAGGCGCCGGAACAACTGGTTGACGCGCTGGGCGAACTCGGCGAAGGCCGCATCGCCCTGGTCAGCGGCGAGGAGGCGGCCGAGACCTTCGCGCCGACTTCGCTGGCGGCCAAGGTGCAGGGGCCGATCGCGATCCGCCGGCTGTTGGCGCGGCTGCACGCGGCCGA
Source organism: Xanthomonas sp. SHU 199 (assembly GCF_000364665.1). Taxonomy (NCBI): domain Bacteria; kingdom Pseudomonadati; phylum Pseudomonadota; class Gammaproteobacteria; order Lysobacterales; family Lysobacteraceae; genus Xanthomonas; species Xanthomonas sp. SHU 199. The sequence goes on along the minus strand of NZ_AQOI01000001.1, from coordinate 1,961 downwards.
GGATTTGAGTGCGGCGCGGGCGCTGCTGCCGCAGCTGGGCGAGGGCGATTCCATCGTCACCCGCGACGGCGCGCGCCTGGGCCAGGGCTGGCTGCGCGTGTCGCGGTCCGGCGCGGCCAAGCAGGGCGCACTGCTGCGCGAGCGCGAGATCCAGAGCCTGCGCGGCCAGATCGAGACGCTGCAGGAGCGCGAGGCCGATCTCGAGCACCGCCTCGGCGAGATGCGCGCGCAGTTGCTGGCCGGCGAGCAGCAGCGCGAGGACGCGCAGCGCCAGCTGTACCAGGCGCACCGCAGCGCCTCCGAACTGGCCGGACAGTTGCAGAGCCAGCAGGGCAAGGTCGACGCCGCGCGCACCCGCATCGAACGCATCGAGCTGGAGGTCGCGCAGCTGCTGGAAACCCTGGACAGCAGCCGCGAGCAAGCGCGCGAGGCACGCTCCAAGCTGGAGGACGCGGTCACCAGCATGGGCGACCTGGAATCGGTGCGGCACGCGCTGGAAAGCGAGCGTCGCCAACTCACCGAGGCGCGCGACCTGGCTCGCGACGCCGCGCGGCGGGTGCGCGAAGCCTCGCACGCCCTGGCCCTGACCCTGGAGTCGCAGCGCACCCAGATCGCCTCGCTGAGCCAGGCGCTGGAGCGGATGGGCAACCAGCGCGGGCAACTGGACGCGCGCCTGGGTGAACTCAGCGCGCAGTTGAACGAGGGCGACTCGCCGGTGCTGGCGCTGGAGGCCGAACACCAGGCTGCGCTGAGCGAGCGCGTGCGCACCGACCGCGCGCTCGGCGAGGCGCGTGCGTTGCTGGACGGCATCGACAACGAACTGCGCGCGCTGGAGCAGACCCGCCAGCAGCGCGACGAACAGGCGCTGGCGCAGCGCGAACGCATCGCCCAGCGCCGGCTCGACCAGCAGGCGCTGGTGCTCAGCGCCGAGCAGCTGTCTGCGGCGGTGGTCAAGGCCGGCTTCGTGCTCGAGGACGTGATCAACGGCCTGCCCGAACATGCCGACCCCGTCGAGTGGGAGCAGGCGGTGCAGCAGATCGATGGACGCATGCGCCGGCTGGAACCGGTCAACCTGGCGGCGATCAGCGAGTACGGCGAGGCCGCGCAGCGCGCCGAGTACCTGGAAGCGCAGGACGTCGACCTGAACACCGCGCTGGAGACCCTGGAAGACGCCATCCGCAAGATCGACCGCGAGACCCGCGGCCGCTTCAAGGACACCTTCGACCGGGTCAACTCCGGCGTGCAGGCGCTGTATCCGCGCCTGTTCGGCGGCGGCCATGCCTACCTGGAACTGACCGGCGAGGACCTGCTGGACACCGGCGTGGCGATCATGGCGCGGCCCCCGGGCAAGCGTGTGTCCAGCATCTCGCTGCTGTCCGGCGGCGAGAAGGCGATGACTGCGGTTGCCCTGGTGTTCGCGATCTTCCAGCTCAACCCGGCGCCGTTCTGCCTGCTCGACGAGGTGGACGCGCCGCTGGACGAGGCCAACGTCGGCCGCCTGGCGGCGATGGTCAAGGAAATGAGCGAGAAAGTGCAGTTCCTGTTCGTCAGCCACAACAAGGCGACGATGGAGGCGGCGCATCAGCTCAGCGGCGTCACCATGCGCGAGCCCGGCGTCAGCCGCCTGGTCAGCGTGGACCTCGAGGAGGCCGCGCGTTTGGCGGGCGCGGCCTGACGTGACATGCTAAAGGACGTGATGCGCGTCGAGGCTTGGTTCCCGCGTTGGCGGACCCGATGCGCACCCGCCAGTTATTTTCCCCCTGTGTACCCTTGCCGGAGTAACCCCTGAATGTCCGACATGGCAATGCTACGCATCGGCATCCTCGCCGCCGGCTTGCTGTTGATTGCGGCGATCTTCCTGTTCGGCCGCCCGAAGAAACCGAGCCAGGGCCGGCGCGTGGAGCCGGCCGATCCGGCCGCGCCGCGCCGCGAACCCTCGCTGGGCGACGCCGCCCCGGCCA